>NZ_JBFAOO010000002.1:0-107891 GCF_040675265.1 Microbispora sp. NPDC049633 | reverse complement strand
ACAACTTCCAGTTGTCCGACTAATCTGGCGTTTGCCCAGGTAAACAGGGTAAAGTCAGCAGGCGGGCCCACAAAATGCCCGCAATCGGAGCTTCAACTGGAGGGGGTTCCCCCACACATGGCCGGACCGCGACGCAAGCTGCTGTACGGGATGGGGTCGATCAAGAAGGTCGCCACCTGCAAGCACAAGACCGACACCTGCTCCTGCAAGTGGGAGGCCCGGTTCCGCGACCTCACAGGCACCCCGCGCGAGAAGACCTTCGACGACTGGGACAGGGCCTACGACGAGCTGTTCGACCTCTACGAGAAGAAGCGGCAGGGCAAGGGCCGGGCGTCCAAGGCCAAGGGCCGCCCCAAGACCTTCCAGGAGTACGCCGACGAGTGGCTGAAGTCCATGCGCCACCTCGGCGCGACCAGCCTCAAGCAGTACCGCTCAGCGCTCAACGTCCACGCCTACCCGGCCTTCGGCAACGTCGCCGTCACCAAGGTCACCAAGGACATGATCGGCCGCCTGATCGACGACATGTACGAGGTCCGCATCCGCGACTTCGACGCCGAGGGAAGGCCGGTACGAGGCGCCGAGCCGAGACCGGTCTACGAGGGCACGGTCAAGATCCTGATCCAGTACGTGCTCCGGCCGATCTTCCGCCAGGTGGCCACCGACGGCTGGCGCACCGACAACCCGGCCGACGGCCACCGCCTCGTCGCGGTCACGCAGACCCGGCGGTTCCTGCCGACCATGGAGCAGATCCACGCCATCGCCCACGCCATCGACCCGTACTTCCGCCTGGCCGTCTACCTCATGGTCGGCGCCGGGCTTCGTGAGGGCGAGGCCCTGGGCGCCTCCCTGGACTGCGTCCGCGAGGACCGGCTGTGGCTCTATCGGCAGTGGCGCCACGACGCCAAGTGGGGCCCGCTGAAGTACATGAAGGAGAACCAGGGCCGCAACGTCCCCATGGACCCGTTCCTGAAGGCCGAGATCGACCGGCACGTGGCCGAGTTCGGCGTCGGCGCGGGCGGACTGTTCTTCGCCTCCCCCAAGATCGCCGGGCGGCCGGTCAACAACTCGGTGTTCGACCGGGCCCTGCGCGAGGCCTGCGTCCGGCTCGGCTACGACGACCTCGACATCACCGCCCACAACTTCCGCCACGCCTTCGCCAGCTACATGATCATGAACGGCGTGGAGCTGGGCGAGGTCTCCAAGATGCTCGGCCACAAGTCCTACCAGACCACCTACGAGGTCTACTTTGACCTGCTGACCCCCACCTGGGCCAAGGTCGCCCGCGCCGCCAACGGCTTCCTGTCCAAGGGCACCGAGAAGATCGCCGACGTCAAGGGCGTCAACGCCTACGCCGAAGAGGAGCGGCAGGAGCGTATCCAGGCCCTCCTGGCCGAGCTGAAGGACCTCGGCGCCGAGGTCGCCCTGCTCGCCGTCTAACCACCACACCACGAAGGGAACCACCATGGCTGACCTGTTCAAGCACCTGCGGATGACCGACCACCGGCTGCATGTGTCGGCGGCCACCCACGAGCGCATCACGCGGGACCGCGACTGGGCCCCGGGAAACGGCACCTCCCAGAACCGGTACCACGAGATCGCCGAGCCGCTGGAGGCCAGGTTCGTTGAGACGTTGACGGCGGCAGTAGCCGCCGAGCCGGGTCTGACCGGCCGGTTCTACCTTGGGGGCGCTCACTACCTCCACAGTGAGGATGACCCCCACGCCGAGTACATCGTCACCCACGGCCTGATCCATCACGTCAACCTGCCGGAGGAGCACCTGCCGACGTACGTGAAGTGCGGTTACCGGCGTACCGACGGTGAGGCCAGCATCACCGAGGACGACTTCATCGGACCCTGCGACATCCGCTTCACCGACACCGACTACAACAGGGACGTCGACCTCGCCGTGGCCGTTCTCATGGCCGCGATCCGCCTCCACCGCAAGCGCGTGGCCGAGGGCAATCCTCCTCGCCGCACCGCCTGACACTGTCCACCAACGCCAAACGGCCCCCGCACTTCCACGCGGGGGCCGTTTTCGTATCTACGGGCGGATCAAGGGGGCGATCAACGGTGCGGGGTTACGCCCCCGCGCGCTGGCGCAGGGCGTCCAGGGCGCCGAGGGCCTGCTGCAGGCCGCGCTCGGCCTCGTCAAGGTACACGGCCAGCTCGTCCTTCCGGAAGTCCTCAGCGGCCTTCCAGGCGCCGGACATGGCCGCGTCCAGGTGGTCGAGCACGACGCCCTTGTCCACCCGTCCCAGCCGCGCCGCCGCCTTGTTGCGGACCTTGTCCGGGTTGGCGCTGAAGCGCGCTCGCAGCCCCATCAGGCCTCCTCCTCGTCCAGCAGGTCCAGGGCGTTGACGATCCGCCACTCGTCGTCCAGGGTCCGCACGTGGCGGGCGACGTCCCGGCGCATCTGGTGGCGCTCGAAGCGCTCGGCCAGCTCGCCGTCCTCGTCGAACAGCTCGTCCGGCCGGGCGCCGATCGCCAAGGCCATCGCTGTGTCCTCGTCCTCGGCGTAGTCCCGCCAGGCGCCGACCACCAGGCCGCGCTGGCCGAAGCGGATCACGACGTCCTTTCCGAGCCGGTAGGGGAACACGGTCTCGGTCGTGGTCGAGAAGTGGACGCGCTCCGATTCCCTTTTCAAAGGATTCACAAGGTAGGCGTAGAACGGACCAATCGACAGGATCCTCATACCGCGAAACTACGTGAATTCCGCGCGGGAATAGTAGCGGTGTGAGTTACACCATTCCGGTCGGCATATCCAGGTCGGGCTCGGGGGCGTACGGGTAGAAATTCAGAACTCGGTTGATGAACCTGCCGACGCCCTTTCCGGCGTTGGCGTTCCGCCGGAGATTTCGCCAGATGTTCGGCGGAACGTGGTAGTAGCCGTAAACCGATCCGTTCCGGAATCGGATCCGCAGCGTCTGGGTGCTCTTGTCGTACCCGGCCGCGAGCGTGCGCGGGCGCGGGGGGTTCGTCGAGGGGGTCGGCTGGTAGGGCAACAGGTAGACGTCCATGCCCTGCCGGGCCATTTCCAGGGCCCACCAGGACATCGGGTCCATCTCGACGCCCTCGGGCTTGGTGGCCTTCTCCTGATGATCCTGTACCGCGTCGGCGCGCATCTGGCGGTCGCGCTCAGCGCGCTGCTCGGACGTAGGAGCGAAGATCTCGGCCCACCGCTCGGTCACCTGCCCGACGCCGGTCCCCAGGGCGGCCTGGAGGCGCAGAGCCCGCTCCTGGGCACTGTTCGACGGCCTGCTCGGCCGGGGCGGGGTAGCGGAGCCTGCGGGGCGCGGGGCGGCCGGTGGCTGAGGCTTGGGGAACCGCTTGGAGGCGCGCTGCTGGCGACCTCGGTTGCCGCCGCTACGGGGCATCGGGACTCCTGGGGGTTGGTACTACCGGCCCCGCCACCGAAGATCGGGAAGCGGGGCCGGTAGTGATCAGCTGCCCGAGCCGGTCAGGCCCTTGACCGGGGGGAACTCGGCCGTGTACGGGGTGGCGCCGCCGTGGCCGTACACCTCGCCCGAGGTGACCGGCTTCGGGGCCGGGGTGCCCTGCTGGCAGTTCCAGCCCCGGTACCGCTCGAACCAGTCGCAGCCGTAGTAGTTCGGCGGCGGGGAAACGTCCGCCGGGGAACGCTGAGCCATTTCTACTCCTCAAGATATTCGTCGTCCGGACCATTCCAGTATGACGAGGATTGGAAGCGGTCTTCTAGTTGTACGTTCCAGCCGGGCGGGTATTCCTCGGGGAACTGCTCGTGATAACAGCCGGTCGGCCCGTAGTGCTGACCCTCGTGGAAATAGCAGACCTGGACGGCGGCGGCGATGTTCTCGGTCACGTGCTCTCCCGCAGTTTCCCGGTCTTGGCCTTGGCTGAGCCGATTCGTTCGACGGCCTCGCGGATTTCCGCCAGAGCTGTGGCGATGATGTCATCGGCCTCGCCGTGGTCGGGCTCGGGGACCTCTGGGCGCCGTTTCGTTGACCAGGCCATCGGCCTCAGCCCTTCGTGTGACCAGACTTCGGGCTGCGGGCTTCGTCGAGGGCGTGGGTGACCTTTTCCAGTACGTCGACCACGTCTTCCAACGCGGCCGAGTTCTTCTTGGCCGCCTCGACCATTCCCTGCGCGAGCGGAACCACCTTCTCGATGGTCCGCTGCATACGGTCGTTGGACCGCTGAAGCCGCTCGTTATCCTTGATCACCCGGCGATGAGTCGGGCCGGGGACAACCCATTCCCAGATGAACAGTGCGAGGATGGCCCCGACAACGGGGCCGAACACCACCAGCTGGGCCGGGTCGAATTCCTGCGCCACCAGGGCGGTTAGAAATGACAACGGTACCCGCCGATTCAGTCGTAGATGCAACTAATTCGAGGGTACCGTTCGGGCGAATTCGGGTGTTAGTGCCCCATGATGATGGCATTGACGTAGTCGTCGGAAAGCGGCCGATACCAGTCCGGCTTCAGGATCTTCCCGTCCTCGCGCTTGCGCACCTGGCCGGTCTCGGGGTCGACCTTGGTCATGTTGTTGGCGTGGACGGCCTCGAAGACCCAGTCCAGGGGGATGTCGAGGATCTGGGCGGTGCCGTACGTCACGTACAGCAGGTCGGCCAGCTCCTTGGCCAGGTGGGCCAGCACGCCGTCCTGGCGAATCCCGGCCTCCAGCTCGGCCTTGACCTCCTTGAACTCCTCCTCGATCAGCGTCAGGCGCAGCTTCAGGAGTGCGATGCGGGCGTCCTCGTCCACCTCCAGGAACGGCCTCTGGCCGATGGCGTCATGCCAGTCGGCCAGGGCCCCCATGGGGTCGTGGAGGCCTGACGAGGGGCGGTTCGGCCGGATGACACCGTTGATCCGCAGGTCGTTCACGGTGGCGATCATCAGCTCCTTGTTGGACGCCGGGACGTCCTCCCAGGCCACCGCCGAGGACTCGCGAGTCTTGTAGCCGAAGCGCGGCGCCAGCCGCTCGTAGGCCTCGTGGAACGCGCGGGCGATGCGCTCAGAAACCGGGCTCGGCATCACTTCTCCAGGGGGAACAGCATGAAGTCGCGGACGAGGCGCTGGCGGTCGCTCCACTGGCGGGTGTCGATCCAGAAGATGATGTTCTCGCCGAGGAAGGCGAACTCGGCCTTGCGGTAGACGCTCTCGCGGAAGGGGATCGTGGACCGGATGCTGAAGTAGTCGATCGGTCCGGGCTCGACCTCGACCGCGCGGATCTCGGTCTGGTACGGCAGGACCGGCTCGCGGACCTGCTGGCCGTGGCGGGGGCCGCCGAGGTAGACCTGCTTGTACTTGCTGGGCTGGTTCACCGGCTGGATCTTGTCCTCGATCGGCGCCGTCTTCAGGGCGATCTTCTTCGAGGTGCCGAGAAGGGCATCCAGCACGTCCGCGCTACGCATGTAGCCGCCGCCCACGGAGGTCTTGGGGGTCGGCAGGGTCTTCTGGGGCTCCGGCTTCGGCTCGGGGGCCCTGGGCACCGGCTTGGTCACGATGCCCTTGCGGACGAGGGACATGATCTGGTCGCCGATCTTGCGGGCGTCGCGGCTGTCTTCCCATCCGGGGACGAGGACCAGGGCGGACTCCTTGGGGTTGACGCCCAGCAGGCCGTAGATCGTGGTGACCGGGATGGCCTTCTTCAGACCCTGCGACTTCAGCCGCTTGACGATCGGTTCAGCCGCTTCGTGGGACTTGGCGATGACGTAGTGGACACGCTGGCGATTCGACATGTCCCCGACGCTACGGAGGCCGAGTTCGGATGCGTCAAGTTGTGATTTCAGCCGGTCCGGAATTGAAAAGACCGACCCCCTGGGAAGCCTGGCTTCCGCCGCGCTGCATGTTCCACCAAGAGCGCGTACAGGGGGTCGGTCGTGATCGACTCTACCGCCTCGCGGGCGGGGGTGCTACTGGGTGGGGCGGGTACCGATGGTCGTCCAGGCCCACCGGCCGCCGACGAGGGCGTAGATCTGGTTGAACGGCATCGGCAGGTGCTCGAACACCGCCCTGCCGCTGGTCTCGACCACGATGCCGCACTCGACGTGGCCGGTCATGTGGAACCGGCGCCGCTCGTACTGCGGCAGGGCGATCTTGGCCTGCAAGAACTGCTCGGACCATCCCTTGGCGTCGGCCTCGTTCTCGAACCACGGCCGGTGCTCATCGGGGTACCAGGTCTCGGTCCTGTCGCGGAATCCCGGCAGGATGACGTAGCTGTGCCAGACGATCTGCGCCCCGGTCAGGGTGCGCTCGGTGTGGTGGACCGTCGTGTTCATCCGCCCCTCCCCTCCTACACCATCAGGCCGTCGAACTCGCCGTCCTTGACGCCGAGCACGAGGCAGCGGATCTCGTCGCGGGTGTAGATCAGGGCGGGGCCGTCGGGGTAGCGGGAGTTGCGGACGGCCACCTGGCCGTCGGGCAGCTCGGCCAGCTCGACGCAGTTACCGGTGCTGTTGCTGTGAGCGGACTTGCGCCAGGTGACACCCGCGATGTCGGACGCGGGCATGCCGTTGTGGTGCGTGGTGGTCATGGCCGCAGGATATTTGGCAACCCTTAGTCCTGTCTATGGTCAGCCATTGCCAGATCTGCCGGAGGGTGGTAGGGAGTCGCCGCCTAGCCTCAGCTTCCATGATCGAATGGGATCCGACCAGGTCGAAGTGGTCGCAGATAGCCGACGAGATCGTCCGGCGGATCGACGCTGGCGTCTACCAGCCCCACACCCTGATCTTGGAAATCCGCCTCGCCGAGGAGTTCGGTGTGGCCAGGCTCACCGTCCGGAAGGCCATCGCCCACCTCCGCGAGGCCGGTGTCGTGCGGACTGAGCCGGGGATTGGGTCCTCGATCATGCCGAGAAAGGCCGAGGAGTAGGGCCTGTCTGAGCGGTATCAGTAAGCTGTCTTTCCGGATGGTGAAAGATCCGTTACCGCAGGTCAGCCCAGGAAAATCGAACACACTAACTACTTAATCCGCCCGTGATCCCCCTTTCCGGGGCGTCCGGTAATTGGATATATTTACCGCGTCTACACCACCACGTAGTTGACGCAGTAATGGGAGAAGTTAGTGGCACAGGCTGAGAGGGTCGTTCTCACGGACGACCTGGATGGATCCCCCGCCGAGGAAACGATCACTTTCACGGTCAAGGGCGAGCAGTTCGAGATCGACTTGTCCGACAAGAACGCCGCCGCGTTCTGGGCGGCGCTCGGCCCCTACATCCGGGCCGCCCGACACATCCCCAAGAAGCGGATGCGCAGGCCCAAGCACGTCGGGTCGGCCGTGTGGCTCGACCCCGCGCGGCTGCGGGCCTGGGCCGAGGACCACGGCATCCCGGTGAACAAGAGCGGCTACGTCCGCAAGGAGGTCCAGCGGATGTACCTGACGGCCTGGCTGAAGGGTGACCTGGAGGACAAGTACCTGTGACCGAGATCTACCTGGCCGTCCGCTGGCTGGGCCCTGGCACCCCGGACGACGTCGTCGCCGCGTTCGACAACCGGGCCGACGCCGAGCGGCTGGTGGCCGACAAGATGGCCGACGACGTGCTCCCGATCGTGGTCCACGACGCCCCGCTGACGGTCGGCACCTGGTACAGCCTGACCGGCACCGCCGACGTCGACCACCACAACCGGCCGCCGATCCACGCGAAGCGCGAGATCCGGACGGCGGACTCCCCTGACAACGCCTGCCGGTACTTCTCGGAGAGCCGCTACAAGCACGGGATCCGCCGCCAGGTCGCCTGCTACGGGATCGGCGCCTGGGACCGCGACGAGGCCATCGACCTGTACCACAAGGCCCGCGAGGCCGTCCTGGAGAAGCAGAAGGAGTACGACGAGGCGTGGAAGCGGGAGTGGCGCAAGCCGAAGTCCCTGCGCCGCCCCGAGCCGTTCGTCACCTTCCCCGTCGTCACCGACTGACAGCCCCAACCACCACCTGTAACCACCACTCGAACCACCACCCGAAGGGAATGGCCATGCCTCTGCGCGTTGCCGCCAACGTCACCACCCTCGGCCGCGAGGTCGACATCTACGTCGGCCAGGCCGACGAGGTCGGCGAGCTGACCAAGGTCCTGCAGTTCGACACCGCCGCCCAGGCCCGGACGTGGGTCGACGTCGAGAACGGGGCCGTGGTCAAGCCCACGATCACCCTCAACTACGCCGAGGCCAACCTGCTGCTCGACGAGCTGAGCAAGGCCCTCGGCGGGTCCTCCAACCTCCGGCTGCTCCAGGACCAGGTGAGCCGCGCCGAGAGCCGCGTCGACCGTCTGATCAACGGCCTGATCGAGCACAAGCAGGTCGTCGTCTCCGGCGGGCAGGTGCGCGGCCGGTGATCACCCACGACGCCTACGTCACCTTCGCCGAGGGCAAGGCGACGCTCCACCACCTCGACTGCAAGCAGCCTGTCTGCGAGGTCGACGAGGGCGCCCGGCTCAACGACCTGCGGGCGACGGTGGACGAGCACGTCACCACGTGCAGGCCCGGCGCCACCGACTCCCCCGAAATCCGCCTCGTCACCGATTACAACCACAACTTCGGCAGGGTCCTGGACATCTGGATCTACAAGCTGGCTGACGGCGAGCCGACGCACGTCCTGCGGTACGAGGACGGCATGATCGAGCGCTGGGACGGCCTCGACGACACCTCCGTCAAGCCGGATCCGACGCTGCGGGTTCCGCACCTCATGGCCTCGGTCGAGCTGTACGGGCTGCGCGAGTACGTGACCGGCACCTGGAGCCACGAAGGTGACCTGGACATGAGCCAGGAGACCTTCGACAAGGCCGCCTCGGTCATGCTCCAGCTCTGGCGGATGAGGCAGCGGTGACCGGCTGGCTCATCGTCGGCGGGTACGTGGCCGGGCTCGTCTACACCGCCCGCAGGTTCGCGCTCAGCACCCTGGAGCACGACGAGAAGGTGTTCGGCGAGAACGACGCCGAGGACCGGATGATGGCCCGCATGATGGGCTTCCTCGTGGGCCTGTTCTGGCCCGGCGCGCTGATCATGCTGCTCGTCACCGGGAAGCTGCCGAAGACCTCCGGCGAGCTGAAGCGGGAGCTGGCCGAGGCCGAGGTCCGCGTCAAGGAGCGCGAGCTGCGGATCAAGGAGCTGGAGCACGAACTGGGGATCGGATCATGACCGAGGAAGTCAACCACGTCCGGCTCGTCGTCGATCTGCGGTTCGAGGGCGACTACTACGGCCGCGACGAGCTGGTGAAGGTCGCGACCAGGTGGATCAACAGCGGCCTGGACGACCGCTCCGACCTGGACACAGTGAAGATCTCCGGCACTGTCCTGCCGACGTGCGCCCACTGCGGCCAGGTGATCGAGGGCGACGGCCACACCTGGATCGGACCGCTTCCTGAGCCGGGCCAGCCGCAGCTGAAGTACCACCTGTCCCCCGCGTTCCCCGACTGCCGCCGCGCGAGCGGCGCCTGCGGGAGCCAGTCGTGAAGGGCTGGTTCCGCCGGTTTCGCCACGACTGGGAGGGCTGGCGCCTCGTCGAGGCGTACGACCGGCACGGCTGGCTGACGATCGTCTCGGCGAGGACCTGCCGGTGCCACGGATTCGCGCAGGTAAGGAGAGCCCTGTGAACGAGGGCGAGTTCTACATCAACGGCGACAGCGGCTACCTGACGCTGGTCCACGAGCCGTGTGAAGGACTGGTGTGCTTCATCGACGCCGGGGACACCCTCGACGAGCTGAACGCCAAGGCCGACAAGCACTGCTGCTCCTCCTGACACTGTCCGACGAGCCCCCCACCGCTGCGGTGGGGGGCTCTTTACGTAGTAGATCATGTCGGCCGGATCCAAGCTGAGTTGAATCCCGCCGGAGCGGTTTCAACCAATCCCAACTCCGGCTTGAATCCCTAACTCACCTGGGCCTGCTTCCTCGCCGAGGGGTGGCAGGTCGGGCAGGGGCCCATGTCGCGGCCCTCGGCGTCCTCCAGGCGCCGGGAGGGGTTGCACTGTCCGCACCGCGCCGATTCCTCGGCGGCAGGCTGAGCGGGCCGCTGGCTGGCCTGGAGGCGGCCGAGGGCGTCACGCAGCTGGTCGTCGCTGAAGCGGGCGATGTACCGGTGCCAGGCGCCGACAGGCTTGCCCCTGCTGGCCGCCTCGCGGCCGAGGAGGGCGACGACGGCGCGAGCCTGGTCCCTGTCGATGCCGATCTGGCGGTCGACGATGTGGCGCGCGGCGGCCTCGGTGACGAAGTCGGCGACGGGGGTCTGGGTCTTCTCCTCGGGGATCATCTCGTCTTCTTCTCCGTGGGTCGGCGCCGCAGAAGAAGAAGAGGAGGAGTTCTTCTGAGGGGAATGAGGAGTAGGGAGGTCCAAATCGAACCGCCTACCGGTCCAGTTTGAACCGCCTTCAGCGCCGGAAGGGGGTTCAAAACGAACCCCCTGTGGATTCGTCCCATCGGCGTAGGGGGTCTGATCCGTACCGCCTTCAGCGGGGTTTTCCACAGGGTTTTCCACAACCGCCCCGAGCGGGAGGAAGCGGAACTTCGCCACGCTGCCGTTGTGCCCGGCGGCCACCTGCTCGATGACTCCGGCCTCCTTGAGCTTCGCCAGGATCTTCCGCATGTCGCGGTCGTTCTTGACGCGGGCCGTCCGCATGATCTCGGGGTCGTAGGCGCTGGTCCAGGTCATGCGGGTGTCGTCGTTGGCGTCGTCGGCCAAGACCCCCGCGACCCACAGCTCCCGGAACGTCAGCTCGTCCGGGGCGTAGAGCTTCACCTCGCGATACAGGTGGAATCCCATCAGCGGCTCCTGGTCGAACAGGGCCGCGACGTGCTAAGATAGGCGCACACGCGAAAGGTTCCCTTCCAGAACCGCCAGGCCACCGGCTGCAACCCGGTGGCCTTTTGGTTTTTCTGTGGTGGTCGTGAGCGCGACCATACCCCGCATCCCAACTCGCGTGTCAAGCGGGAACACAGGGTTGTGATCCGCCCACGGCGCCTGTACGGTGTCCCCATGGCGAAGAGGCGTTGGAATCTCCACCTGGACGTGGACGTCGTCGAGCGGGGTCGTCAGAACGCCCAGGACGACGGCGTGAACGGGTCTACCTACGTTGAGCGGCTGATTCGCCGCGACTGCGCCCTCCGGAAGGTGCGCGAATGGGCCGGTCGGGGGATCGACCCCGAGCAGCTGGACCGGATCCAGAAGGAGCTGGAGGACATCCTGTGACCGACACCCCCACGCAGTACCACCGCCGCGAGGTCGGCGTCGGCAAGCACCTGCTGGTCTACCTGACGTTCGTCGACTCGCCCACCGGCAAGATCGCCAGCGCGCAGCGGTTCGGCTCGCGCGACCTGTACCAGCGCGCCAAGATCCGCTGCAACGGCGGCGAGGCTGAGTAACCACCACACCACCACGCTGAAGGGAATCCCCATGGGATACGTCATCGACCAGCCGATTCGGTACGTCGCAGTCCGCAGGTACCTGGCTGGAAACTGGCAGGCGATCAGCCCCCAGTACGCCACGGCCAAGGAGGCTCGGGAGGACCTGGCATCACGCCTGGACGATCTGGCTGACGATTGGGAGGACAACAACCGCCAGGACCAGCCGGACCATATGGCCCGTGCCGCCGCGTCGGCTGTCCGTAACGGCTTCGCCGACCACGTCACGGTCGGCTCTATCCAGTTCGCCGTGGCCAAGCTGGCCAGCTCGCTGGTGCTCCCCCGCCGCGTCGAAGACCTGGAGGCCTGATGTCTGACGAGAAGGCATCCTTCCGGATCGAGATCATCTACAAGGGCCAGGTCCACGAGATCACCGGCACCTGCGAGGACGTCGACCTCATGTGGGACACCCAGATGGTCGAGAAGCCGTGGCTGTCCGACCCCGAGGACCCGAAGCCGCTGAGCCGGTTCGTCGAGCGCATGCCTGGCCAGACCTCCCTGACCTTGAAGTTCGACAAGAAGCTGGAGACCACCGTGAGCACCCGGCCCGCCGACAAGCCGAAGACCCTGGCCGAACGCAGCCCGTACTTCAGCGACCTGTTCTTCACCGCCTGCGAGGGCGGGGTGAACTACTGGGCCGCCGTCTGCAAGTACGACGTCGATGCCCTGACGGCCACGCTGGTGCGCTTTGACGAGGTGCCCGACGGCATCCTCCAGAAGATGTACCTCAACAGCGCCCAGCTCGTCGCCGACGTGGCCGCCAAGCTCGACGAGATCCCGGCCGAGTTCAAGCACGACGTCAACCCCGACACCATCGGGCGCGGCATCCTGGCCCTGGACGCGCCGGTCAAGGGGCTGAACGACGAGCGGCGCGAGCGGCTGCGCGCCGAGTGCTACGCCGAGGAGCCTGACTTCGACGGCGACGACGCCGACGTCATCATGCAGATCGGCATCTTCGGAGAGGTCGTGTACGGCTGACGCCGCTGACCTGCCCGATTTGAAGCCCTTGGTCCCTGTGACCAGGGGCTTCAAACTTTTTCGGGAGCGCGCTTGACGCATCCTAACTCGACCGGCGTAGCGTCTTTCTCACCACCACAGAGGTCCTTGGAAGGGAAGCCCCGATGGTCTACAAGCCGCGCATGAAGTACGACCCGTCCGTCAAGGCCGCCGCCGTGGACGCCGTGATCAACAAGAACATCGCGCCCCGCGTCGTCGCCCGCCGGTACCACGTCGTCCCGCGCACCCTGTACAAGTGGTGCTCGGACGCCCGGACCGAGATCTACGCCCAGATCCTCGGCGAGCGCGCCGCCGTCCAGAACGACAGCGCCTTCGAGAGTGGTCTGGCCCAGCTGATCGACAGCCTGCCGGAGGCCGTGCTCACCGAGCCGGAGCCGGTCGACGAGGTCTCCGACGAGCAGCTGGCCGACGAGGTCGGCGCCGAGGCTGACGAGGCGTACGCGGACCGGCTCACGGAGCTGCAGGAGGAAGTGAACCGCCTGCGGCAGCAGCTGGTGCAGCGGACCACCGAGCGCGACATGTGGGCCGCCAAGGCCACCCAGGCCGCCTAACACCCCACCACCACACAGAAGGGCCCGCCGGGAGGCACAGTCTCCCAGCGGGCCCTTTTTGCGGTGTGGGCAGGGGCCCGGCCCGCGAACGTGCTGGAACTCGGGCCGGGCGACCTGCGTCAGTGGTCGGGTGAGGACCTTTCCTGACGCCCACGATCATGCCGAAGCTGCCCACCCGTGTCCACCCCTAGACAGGGTTGGGGCTCCAGCTACCGCGCCGGGCAGGGGTGGTCGGCGTCGCGGTGCGGGCAGCAGACGAGCGAGATGGTGGCGATACGGGTGTTGGTCAGCCAGAACGTCCAGTGGGTGTCCCTGCCGTCGGCCAGGCCCTCGGCGGCGTTGGCCAGCCTGAAGTCCAGGCCGATCTTCGCCTCCTGCTCGCGCAGGAGCATCCTCGGCTCGACCTCGCGGTACCAGCGGGCCGCCCAGTCGAGCGCTGCGGCCGGATCGGCGAACACCGGGTCCTGGCGCCTCCGGGGCCGCAGGAGCCAGTCACAGAGGCGCTGAGGCGGCGCCGGGTACCGTTCGCCGAACTTGTCGAGATCGGCGCCGGGGCCGGTCCAGGTGAAGCCATGGACGTGCATGTGATTCCCTTCCTAGACAGCACTCGGCCCCCGACATCTTGCAGCCGGGGGCCGAGGTCATGTGTGGTGGTTACGCGCGGAAGCGATCCGCGAGGCGTTCCATCTCATCGCGGGTGAACCGCAGCTCACCGGCCGCGCGGTTGGCACTGTCCCGCAGTGCGTACCCGCCGGGGACCTCGGCGATCTCCGGGCAGCTCTCGCCCTCGCCGTCCTCGTTGTTGCTGCCGCCGCAGAGCCTGGTGAACTTCTCCGGGCTCGGGGAGTCGTACAGGGTCATCCTCGCCTCCTCGCTGAGGGGTTCCTGACGTCCCGAGCATGCCCACCCATAGACATGTGTGTCCAGGCCCAAACGCACCTGGAGCCCCAACCAGAGCGGCCCCCGCCGGAGCAGGGGCCGCGCTCGGCCTACTTGACCAGCTTCTCCAGGTCGGACAGGTTCAGCACCTGCTCGCCGCCGTTCTCGTCCTCGGCGTAGGTGACATAGTCAACGCCCGGCCGCGAGGCCCTGCGCGCCGCCACGTAGGCCCTGACGCGGTCCCTGGCCGTCTGGGCCTCGTCGGCGGGCGGGGACAGCCGGGCGGCCACCTCGCGGGCGATCTGGTCGAACACTGCGGGGTCCATGCTGCCCTCGGCGAACATGCTGGCCACGAACTCCATCCACGTGCTCGACAGCGCGCCGTCGGACTTGCGGACGAGCTGTCCGTGAAGGACCCAGGAGCGGTGCTGACGGAAGGTTCCGCCGGTCGACCAGCGGATAGTCATCCGCTGCGGCCGGTAGGTGCGCCCGGCCGCCGACACCAGGACGTCGTCCTCGGTCACGTCGGTGAGCTGGACGTTAACCTCGTGGATGGCGGTCTCGGTCTCGTACTTCACTGGTCATTCTCCTTCTCGATGGGGGCGGCGCCCATGGCCTGCAGCCAGGCGACCCACAGCTTCTCGGCCAGCTCCTCGCCCGCCTCGTGGTTCTTGACCGGCCACGTCTTCTTCGTGTATCCGGGGAGGACGCACCCCAGCAGGTTGGTGCTCGCGCCCTTGTGCGTGCCCCAGGTGATGCTGAACACGGGGACGCGGTTGATGAAGCCAGTGTGGATCTTGTAGAAGTCGTCCGACTCACCCCAGGCGAGGCGGCGGCCGGGCTTCGGCCGGGGCTTGTCCCAGTCGGTCACCCACTCGCCGTCGACCTGCTTGACGACCAGCACCTTCCAGCACTCGAACTGCAGCGCGGTCGGGGCCACCGTGCCGTCCTCCCGGACGAGCCGGACGGTGACGTACTTGCGGCCGGTCTTCTCGACCTCGTACCGCTGCTCGTGGCCGATCTCAATGACGAAGTCGCGGGCCTCGATCGGGCGGCCCTTCTTGTCGTGCAGCGTCACCGGAACAGCTCCTTGCCGTTATAGACCTTCAGGGTGATGCCAAGCTTCTCGCAGCGGGCGCGCGTCTTGTCGCCGATCTTCTTCCAGTACTGGAAGTCGACGACCTCCATGCTCGCCAGCTTCTCGTCGGAGTGCATCTCGATCAGCACCGCCGTGCGGACGTCGAGCAGGGCGTTGGTGTAGGGGCAGAAGATCTGGTGCTGGACGGCGGTACGGACGGCGGCGCGGTCGATCGCGCGCTCGGGGTCCATGTCGCCGAGGAGGACTGCGCCGATGTCGGCGGACGTCTCGTCTTCCATTGCCGTTTCCCTTCCTTTGTGGTGGTAGGACCAGCATAGCGCACCTCCACGCGCATTGCAACCCATGTGGCGGATTGAGCCGAAGAAGGGCCCCCGCCCGGAAGCAGGGGCCCTGACCAGCGGCTACGCCTCGGGGGCGTACTTCAAGCCGGGGATCTCGCTCCACCACGCGTTGTAGCGGGTGCCGTCGGAGCGGTTCATCAGCGGCTGCTTCGCCCCGGTGTCGGGGTCGGTGAAGGCGCCGTCCCAGTACCAGTTGAAGCCCTGGGCGTCCACGAAGTTCATCGACAGGTCCCACTGGTTGCCGTCGGGGTCGTGGACGATGTGGTGGAGGTCGTCGCTGGTGTAGTACCAGTCGGCCGACTTCTTCAGCTCCGGCTCGGCGTCCTCCGGCGTGTAGACCGGCCAGATCGGGCCAGACTCGCGGTGGACCTCGTGAATGGCGCGGAACTGCGCGGTCTCGATGTCCATCAGACCGGGGTTGTCCTTCTTGCCGTACGCGATCCAGCGCCTGCCCTCGGCGTTGGTCCAGATCTGGCCAGGCTTCGGCTCACCGGCCGCAGGGAGGACCGGGGTGATCGTCACGGCCTTGGAACCGCTGGGCCGGAAGATGGACCCACGGAGGGTGGCGCCGTCCGGGCCCGCGTAGTCGAAGAAGACCTCGTCGTCGTCGCTGTGGCGGACGACCCTCGCGTTGAGCACCTGGAGGTGGAAGGTCTCGCCGGTCTCGTACCGGCGGTCAGGCGTGGTGGTCAAGGGAATTCCCTTCAAAACGTGGTGGTTTTGGTGGTTACTTGGTGGCGGCGGCCAGCTCGGCGAGGAAGGCCCGCCGCTCGACAGGGTCGCAGATGGTGCGGCCCTTGGACCCGCCGACGTGGTGGCCGGTCATGCCGGTGATCTCGCCGCATTCGGGGCAGTGGTAGTGGCTGCCCTGCTGGTCGCAGCAGGGCTCGGCCAGCTGGTCGGACCGGCGGATGTGGTGGCGTGCGGTGTGCCGGGCGGCGAAGAACAGGGCGATCCGCCAGTGGCTGGCCGACCCTTCCCTACACTTCGGCTTGTCGCACTTCCAGTGCCAGCGGTCGGCGTCCACGTCCTTCCAGACCCGGCTCCTGAAGCTGACGTAGTGGAAGGTCATCAGCGCGTCACCACGATGCTCGGGGCGTGGGTAGGGAAGTCCTTCACCCCGTCGTCGTAGAACCGGTTGAAGAACGAGTCCAGCTCGTCGAACACGGCGCTTACGCCGTACCGGTTGCACTCGATCGAGTTCAGCTTGCCGACGACCCGGACGAGGAATGCGGCCTCGGCAGCGGTCATCTCCACCTCCAGGCGCTCGGGGTCGCCCGTGTCGTCCAGGTGGATAGTGCGGATCCTCATCTACTCCTCCTTCTCGGCCACGGGGACGACAGTCATCCCGCCCGCGTCGTTCCGGGCGAAGTGGCCGAGCACCGTCAGCGTGCCGTCCAGCTCCAGCCGGACGACCGGCTTGTCCCGCCCGCCGTCGAGGTCCCAGACGTAGACGCCCGGCTGCTCCAGGGACGCCAGGCCGGACTCGAACAGGGCCACCACCGGCTGCCAGAAGTACGGCGGGCGCCGCATCCTCAGATCCTTGGACCAGCGGTCGGCCGCCCACTGCCCGACCCCGCGATCGGTCAGCAGGGGGGCCACGTGGGACTTCTGGTGGGCGACCACCATCATGTTGGCCTGCGGGTGGTGATTGCGCCGCAGGACCGTCTCCATCCAGTCGCCGGGAATGCTCACCATCCCCGTGAAGACCTTCGCCATCTACTCCTCCTTCTCCTCGTCGGCCACCAGGAAGCTGGCCTCCTTGAGCGCGACCAGCACCTCGTACCGCTCCTTGGCCTCCGTCGCGTCCTGCTGGAGGCTGTGGATGTACCGGTGAGCCTCGACGGCGTCACCGGCCTCCAGGTCGGCAAAGAGGTGGTCCGAGTTCGACTTCATCCGCTTGGCCAGGTACAGCATCCGGGCCTTATGACGGTCGACCATCCGCTGGTAGATAGCCCGGTCGCTCGGGTCGGTGGTGGGCATCTACTCCTCCTCCCCCAGGGCCTCGCGGGCCCGCTTGATGATCTCGGTCAGGTTCAGGGTGCGGCGGGCCTCCAGGGCCTCCTCGTCGTCCGGGTCGTCCAGCGCCACCAGCCACCGCGCCAGCGCGTGGGCCTTGCTGTCCTCGATCGCGTCGCCGTTCTCGTCGAACTCGACGACCTCGAACTCGGTGTACGAGGTGATCTTCTTGCGCCGGACGACCTTCTGCGAGTTCCGCAGCCCGGCGGCCGAGAGCGCCCAGTTGTACGGACCCGCCGCCAGCACCTTCTTGTGTCCACGCTTACGACCGAGCGCGAAGTACTCGTACTCCTCGCGCACGCCCTGGTACTCGGAACCCAGCTCGGCCAGCGCGGCCAGTTCCTCGGCCGTCAGGCCGTTGTTCTGCTCCATCAGTGCTCCTCGGGCTTGTTCAGCTTGTCCAGGACGTGGTAGACGCGGTCGGCCGCCATCTCGATCAGCTTCGGGGCGATGCTCCGCAGTGCGGAGTCGGTCAGCGCCTCGAACCGGGCCCGCTCGTACAGCTCGTCCCGCAGCTCGCGGGCGGCCATGATGGAGACCTCGAACACGTACGAGGTGGCCCGGCCGCGCTTCTGCGGCTCTGCCTTTCCAAGCTTCGCGCGCCACTCGTTCTCGGGCTCGGAGTAGCTGGGGTCGTGGGTGCTGATGCCCTGCTCGTACAGCCAGTCGACGATCTTGCCGGGGAGGCGGATCTCAACCTTCTGGCCGTTTCCTTCGCTCATGTAAGTACTGTATCAGCTCTCCACGTGCGTTGCAAGCCATGTGGCGAACGAATCACGAAGAAGGCCCCAGGAGATTCCCAGGGCCCTCGTCGTCCCGACTACCTCGGCTTCGGCCCGAGCGGCTTGGCCGGTGCCAGCACGCGGTGCGCGCCGGTCAGCGGCGCCTCGGCCGGGCCCTTCTCGAACGGCCGGATCAGGATCGGCTTGTTCTCCTCCGACGCGGGGTACCACTGCCAGCGCCAGAACGAGCCGACCACGAACCTCTTGGTCAGCTTCCGCTCGGTCGGCGGCCGGTCGTACCGGCGCTCCGGCCTCGGCCGCATCCGGACCACCTGCACGCCGGACTCCATGCGCGGGTACCGGCGGCGGGCGTGGCCGACCTTCTTGGCCAGCGGCGTCGGCGTCTCCTCCAGCACCAGCAGCCGCTGGCGGATGATGGCGAAGAACGCGGCCAGCAGCTTGACCGGCGGCTCGCGGTAGCGCTTGGTCAGCCGGTTGGTCTCCGGGTCCTTCCATACCTCCCCGCCGTCCTCGACCCCGATCCGCCACAGCACCGAGGACGTCGGGTACAGCCGGGGCAGGGTGTCGGGGAACTGGGCCTTCTCGGGGATGTCCCGGATCGCCGAGTACGTGATGATCGAGATCACGTACTTGTCCGGGTCGCTGGTCCCGAAGTACGGGTCGTCCGGCCCGGCCACGTTCCAGGTGATCGCCTGGACCGGCGGGATCCCCTCCTCGGGGACCGGGTGGGTGATCGGCCGGGCGAAGTAGGCGAAGCCGTCCGGGGACAGCATGTCGCTCGGGTAGATCGTCGCCGTCGGGAACGTCCGCACGTCCTGGTCCAGGATCGTCAGCACGTCCTCGTCGGGCACGATGTAGGTCCGGGCGTGCTCCAGGTGGGTGCCATGGAACATCCGGATCTGCTCGGCCGCCCGCATGACCGAGGCCGGGTACGGGCGGCCCGGCTCCACCCCGTGCAGCTCCAGCCCCATCAGCGTCCCGGCCCGCTCGTCGAACCAGTACCGAAGAAGAGAGAGGCGGCCCTTGACCGCCTGCTCTCCGATCTCCTTCAGCGTCACTCGTTTACCCGCTTCACCCGTCCACCACGGCGCTTGCTCTGGCGACTGCGGCTCGGCCGCCAGGCCTCGACCTCCACCGGCCGGTCCCGGAAGTCGGCGCAGTTGTGCGGCAGGCCGTCCAGCCGGTTCGCCCACACCAGCTTGCGCTCGATCTGCGACCCGTAGATCTCGCCGCCGCAGCTCGGGCACGGGCCGAACGTGGTGAACCGGCCGGTCGGCAGGTCCAGCGACGCCATCAGCCGGTCGCGGTCGACCAGCAGCTCCAGCGACTCGGCGCGGAACCGGCCCGGCTGCTCCAGGAGCGTGCGGGTGCAGGCCACGCAGGTCTTGGTGTGGGTGGCGAAGGCAAGGTCGGGGTTGAAGTCCGAGCACCCGTCCCGCAGGACCTGCAGCAGCTCGGGGGTCATCCGCAGCTTCCGCATGAGCCAGTCCGAGACCACTAAGACGTACTCCCCTCGCGCCAGGCGACCACCCGGCGCTCGTTCCAGGCCGGGATGTAGAAGTCCCCCCGGCAGCCGCAGTCGCAGCCGTCCAGCACGCCGCGCCGGATCAGCCGCCGGGCCTTGGCCAGCAGGACCTTCCTCGGCACGCCAGGGAACGCGGCCTCGATGTCCCAGACCAGGGCCCAGTGGTCCTCGCTATCGTTCACCCGCTCGACGGCGGCCAGGAAGCCCTCGTCCTTGATGTCGGCCGCCTTCATTAGATCGTCGCCTTTTCCACGTACGGCTTGCGCACAGCCCACCGCTTGTCGCAGTTGTCGCTGTGCTCGTCGATCTCGTGCTCGCCGGAGGCGGCCAACGCGCACGGCATGCAGCAGTACTGGCTGGCGCTGCTGACGGCTCGGCCGCAGTCGGGCTTGGGGCACTGGTAGTACGGGGCACCGTCGATGTAGACGGGCCACATGATCATGCCGACCTCAGCGGATTCGGGCAGCCCCGCAGCCACCACTTCCGGATCCACTCGCGCTGCCAGTCTGCCAGCTTGTGCGGCATCACGAACGCCTCGACAAACTTGGTCACGCGCTCCACCTGCTCCTCGGGCGGCAGGTCCGCCAGGCGCTCACTCACCGCCGTTCTCCTCGTCGTCCGGCGCGTTCAGGTCGATCTTCCCGATCCGCACCGTCAGGTCGTCGTACTCCGGCATGTTGCAGATACACGCCTCCCGGCGGACGTAGAAGTCGACCGGATGCGCCGTCGCATGAGCGCTGGCCTCGGTGGGGTGATGGTATCCGCTCACCGGCTTGCAGTCGCGGTCGAGGACGATCCAGCAGCCCCCGTCCCAGCCGTGGTTACTCACCGCCGGTCTCCCCTACGAGCGTCCACCTCTCGTCGAGCTTGATCAGCAGCTCGCCCGGCGGGTGGTACTCAGCCGTCAGGCCGCCCGGCACGTCCAGGGCCGCGACCTCGTCAGCCGTCCACTTTCCGTGCTCGGAGACCTTCTGCCGGAACTCGGTGAACGTCGTGCTCTTGTTCTCGAACCGCTTCATCGCCGCCGTCGAGCTGAAGCACACGTAGGGCCAGGGCTCGGCGTCGTCCTCCTGCGCGCGAAGCGCGCCGACGGGCCAACCGAGGCTGTCGGTGGCCGCGAGGTCGGTCAGCTCCACCGGGATCCGGATCGGCCGGTTCATCTCCTCGGCCAGGCGGGCCGCCAGCTCGATCCGGCGCTGCGCGGCCTCGCGCGGGTCCGGCAGCAGCCGCTCGGCCAGATCGGCGAGGAACCGGCCCCGGTCCCACCAGTTCATGGCCCGGCGCTCGTCGACCAGCTCACCGGCCACCCGGATCACCTCGCGCACGCGCTCGGCCTCGGCCTTGTACAGCGCGTCGTGGGTGTAGGCCTCCCGGCCGCCGGAGTGGTCGATCGCCTCGGCGAAGGCCCTGTCGATGTCGTAGCTGTTCATGCGCGTTCCTTCCGCAGCCCTCGGCCGAGGGTGTCGGCCAGCCAGTCGGCCTCGGAGACCGGGCTGCCGTCGGCCAGGATCATCCGCCGCCGGATCAGCGCCACCACGTCGCGCGGCTCGTCGGTGGCGGCCACCGTCTCCGCGTGCCCGTACGCCGAGTAGATCAGCCGGTAGGCCCAGCCGTCCTCGGGGTGGTCGATCATGACGATGTCGACCCAGCCGGTGCCGTCCTCGCCGACCGGAACCCGGACCTGCCGGATACTGCCCTCGACGACCAGCTCGTGGCTGGTGATCCCGGCCTCGGTCAGCGCCCGGCGCAGCTTCTTCACGTTCTCGTCGAGGCTCATGCGAAACTCCTGTCGATCCGGGCCTTCACCAGCACCAGCACGTCGCCGAGGTCGGTCAGCGTGCCGAGCAGCCTCGGCGGCTGGACGCCCTCCACCGTCGTCGCATACAGCCGGACGGCGTCACCGGCCATCGCCACGACCTCCAGCAGGTCGCTGCCCTTCAGCGGGATCGTCACCGAGGGGTCGTTGTAGTTGGTGCCGTACGCCTGGAACTCGATGCGAGCCGATTCCAGCGCCGCGCACAGCAGCTTGAAGTACTCGATCTTCGCCGCCTGGGTCGGGTGGATCACCGCGACTCCTCGACCATCTTGCGGAGGTTGGCCAGCAGGTCGTCCAGGCACTCCTGGTCGAAGTGCCGGATGGCCAGCAGCTGCTGGTCGCTGCGGTGCGCCAGCTGACCCATGCTGGTGATGCCCGCGACGGCCAGGACCCTCTTGGTCTTCTCGTTCAGGCCGTCGAGCAGGCGCCACACCGGGGCCGTCATGTACGGGGCCTTGTCGGCCAGCTCGGCGACCTCGTTCGTCGGCTTGGCCACCACGAGCGTGCCGCCGTCGGCCGCCTTGGCCATCTCCTGCGCCAGCTCCTCGTTGGTCTTGGCCGCGTACGCCCGCACCCGCCAATCCCGGTCCAGCCGGAGCTGGTCGCCGGTCGACAGGTTGATCAGCGTCCCGCAGTCGTCCATGCCGTCAACCGAGGCCAGCTCCAGCATCCAGTGCTCGCGCACGGCCTGCACGACGTACGTCCCGATCTTGCTGCGCTCCAGCTTCGTGACCCGCCAGTCATGCTGCAGCATGACGCCGAGGCTCGGCGCGACGTGCCACTCCCAGCGATCGTTCTCGCTCACGCCGACACCTCCGGCTCCTGGGCCTCGTCGTCGTCCTCGTCGATCGGAGTCTCGAAGATCCCGATCCCGAACTCACCGAAGTACGCGGTCTCCCCGTCGTCCGCCAGCAGCGCGCGGTTCTTCCGCTCCCCCTCGCGCACGTGCCGCAGCATCGTGGCGTGGGCGTCGAGGCCGGTCTCCTCGATCGTCAGGCGGCACGTGTCGGTGAGATAGGCCCGCAGGCCCTTCTTGGCCTTGGCCAGCGACGAGTAGAAGCCGATCTCCTGCTGCAGCGCCCTGTCGTCGCTGCGGTGGCCGAACTGCTCCAGCTTGTAGATGACCTGGTTGTAGCTCACTGGTCCTCGTCCTCCTCGTCGACCGGCCACTCGTTGACCTTGAAGGTGTCGAACCTATTGCAGGCGAACAGCCCGTCGGCCGACACCCGCGACGTCGCCGGGAAGTGCTCCAGGCGGTGCTGGGCCTCAAGGTCCTCGACGGTCCACGGAGTGACGACGATCGGAGCGTCGGGTCCATACACCGTGCGCAGGGCCCGCTCCAGGCCCTTCTTCGCCAGCTCCTCGGTGCTGTGGACGCTCTCGATCGCGTGGTCGATGCTCTCGGTGCGGTCAAGCCACGACTCGACGATGTACACGCGCGGCTCAGCGCTCTTGGTGGAAGTCATGCACCGATCTTACCCACCCGTTACCACCTGCGTACAGGTCTTTCTGGTCAAAATCATGTCTCATCCCTTAGCCTGGAGGGTTCAGAACACACCACGGAGGTTTTTCATGAGCAGTGACGAGGTCACCGTCGTTCCACCCGAGGTCTACGAGGCCATCGAGCAGTCTCTCGATGACCCGCCGGTTCCCAACGAGGCCCTACGCCGCGCCGCCGAGGAGCATCGCGACCTCCTCGACCGCTGATCCAGGGGCTGTCGACCTCCCAGGCGGGGGGCGCAGCCCCTTTTTCACGCCATTTTCCGCGTATTTCCAGCTCGTTGGCCGTCATGGCACGTGTCAGGTCTGAAAATAAGTGTTTGCAGGCCTTTTTAACGCGTCTTATACCTCTGACCTGGCCTGCTAGCACCCACGGAGCGTTAATTACACGGCGTCACCCAGCTTTTTCGTCCCCCCGGCCACTGTCTTGTCAGCCATTCCGTCATCGACGTGGAAGCTCAGGCCCCTTACTCTCCGTAATCGCCACTTAACGGTGGGTAGGGGTCGCTTTTGTCAAGCACAGAACGGTAACAACTGAAAGTTTGTCGCCAACCTACAACGTCACCGAGCGCAAGTAGCCTCGCACACGCTGCGATACAGACATGTCAGGCATACCGGACCACCTCCCAAACGTGGGGAATTTGCGGGGTATCATGCCGCTGACCTGGGAAGACGCGCTTGAACCGCACAATCAGTAGTTGTCAGGCCCTCGCCGAGCAACGCTGTGACCTGCAATGATGCCAGGCGGCCGAGGGCGGCGCCGACGGGCCTTAGCCGGTAGCCGAGCGTGCCGCGCTGGTGACTAGCTGGCGATTTGTAACAATCACCCTTGACAACGGCCACTGTCGGAGACCCTGACAGGGACGAGTGGGCCCACACCCTGACTTACAGGGAGTCGGGGCGGTTGGTCAGTTGGTAGGCCGTCGGCCTGCCGACCGCGTGACATGTCACGCTCCGTGAGCGTTAGCTGGGAGCAAGCACCCTGCAAGCACGTCACCGGATAATCACGTGCCTATCACGGACTGATAAATAGAATTTGCAGCTGCTATTTCCCGGCATGCCTGCACGGCGCCCGCGCCAGTCGGCACGTGGGGACGCTACGTCATGCGTCTATGGGGGATGCCATGGGGGTGTACGGGGCGCCGTCAGCCGTGCCGATTTCCGGGCGCCGATTTGGCCGGTAACAGGCGAGCACGGGGGCGCCGGTAGCAGGGAGCGGGGAAGCTGGCGAGCCTGCCAGCGTGGCGCACGGCGCCGAGCAGAGGGGGGCGCGTGTCGGCAACGGGCGTTGTGTCGGCATGGTGGCCGAGCGTGGCTGTGGCGCCCGTAGGCGTGCCGATTTCCCCCGGACACGGCAGAGCCCCCGACCGTGGTGGTCGGGGGCTGTGGTGGCGCTGTGGGAGCGGCTAGGCAGCGAGCTTGTCCGCCGTGGCGA
Organism: Microbispora sp. NPDC049633; assembly: GCF_040675265.1. NCBI lineage: Bacteria > Bacillati > Actinomycetota > Actinomycetes > Streptosporangiales > Streptosporangiaceae > Microbispora > Microbispora sp. NPDC049633. The sequence continues at coordinate 83,604 of NZ_JBFAOO010000002.1, read as the reverse complement.
GGAGTTCCGCGCGCTTGGCTGTGATGCCGTCGGCGAGCCTGCCCGCGATGTCTGCGATCATGTCCGGCACAGGGTACTCGCCGACCAGTTCGTCCGTGTCGATGTACCGGCGCCAGCTGGGCGCCCAACCGTACTGCAGCCCCCAAAGGGACGCGTCGGCGCCGCCGATTTCCACGCCGTTCACGATGGGCGTCACGACCACACCGACAAAGTGCCAGTCGTCGCGGCGCCACGCGGCGATGTCGGCAGGGCTGTAGCAGTCCGCGTCATTGGGCGTGGCGTCCGTGTCGGGGTAGACGTCCACACGGTAGGTGATGCCGTCGCGGGTGATCTCTCGCGAGTCGATCTTGTTCATGATCGGTTCCCTTCGGTGCTGTGGTGGTGGTGGTGGTGGTGGTGGTGGGCGCCCGTCGCCGGGCGCCCGTGGTGGTGGTCAGGCGTTCTCGCGCGTCCTGGCGAGCTGGTGACCCCAGGCGAGGTGCCACGCGGCAACTTCCGTGGGAGCGTTGCCTACCCACGTGCCGCAGAACCGCGCCACGTACGGCCGGTCAAGGTCTCCCGTCCCTTCCTGGCCAACGGTGTACCGATCGTCCCTCACGCCGTCGTCATGCTTCACCGGCCCGTCTTCCCTGGTGACGGTGGCGAACATGTCTCGCCCGCCCCGGTACTCAAAGCAGAACCGGGCACGCCCATAGGTGTTGGCCGCGTAGCCGAGACGCCGGATAGCCCCAACCAGGGTGCGCGACGATCCCCGATACTCGTCGGACGTACCGGCGAACAGGTACCACATCCCATCCTCGTGCTTCCCCCAGAGCGGCAGCGCGCTCTCCGTGCCGTTCTCAACCCAACCGACGGCCTTGTCACGCTCGACCACGTCAACCGAGATCACCACGGGCGCCGCGTCGGCGGGCGCCTGCTCGACCACGGGCGCCGGAGCCTCGACCACGGGCGCCGGAGCCTCGACCACGGGCGTACCGTAGTGGGCCAGGATGGCGTACAGCGCGTCGTCCTGGTCACGGAAGCGCCCCAGGTAGCCGCTACCGCCCGCGTGGTCAGGAACGGTGGCGCGGAAGCGGTCCCCGTCCGCCTCAGTCCAACCGATCAAGTCGCCGTTACCCGTGCGCACGTCAGTACCGCCCTCCTGGTTGGGGAAGTAGCCCGGCTCAAACGGGAGACGGAGCGCCGGGCGGGCGGGCGCCGGAGCCTCGACCACGGGCGCGGGCGCCGGGATCTCCAGATGGCGGTAACCGGCAAAGTTGGTGAGCACGACCATGCGGTAGTTGCACACAAGGGACTCAGCCACGAACGCCGCAAACCCGGCCGATTCCACGGCTGCGATGATCTCGGCACGGTTGGCGACCACGACCGCGCGGGCACGGTCGGTGTGGAGGTGCGCGGTGGTGCCCTCACGCTGCTTGACCCGCTTGCCGTCCACCGTGGCGCGGGTGTAGTCGCCGCTGATCTTGAAGTCTTCCCCCTGGATCAGGCCAAAGGCCCGCAGGGCGCGGGCGAACGCGATTGTCGGCGTCTTTGCGGTGGTGGTGGTGGTCATGATCGATCCCCTTCGACGCGTGGTGAACCTTACATGTTCCATGGTAATAGAACGCCACACGCTTTGCAACCCGTGTGGCGGAGCGAGTGTTGGCAACCGGAGGTCACCGCCGGACGCCCGGACTAGCCGGGCGCCCTACGGCGCCGCCGGGCGCCTAGTTGCTGTCAGCGCGTGCGATGGCCTGGATCAGCCACTCCGGCGACGTGGCCAGGGTGCGCGCGTCGGCATCCCACGACAGCACCGCGCGGGCCGTACGGCTCGCAGCGATGAACCGGGCGGCGCCGCTGGTCATGCTGCGGGGGGACATGGTGAGGTGGGCGACGGTCACCTGTCCGAGGAAATCCACGGCAAGACGGGTGTTGGCCGCGTCAAGAGCGTTGATCACCTGGCAGGCGTTGTTACGGCCGGTGTAGACCGTGGCGAACGTCGCCGGACCGAAAATCGACTCCTCGCCGTGGATCCACGCGACCGACAGCGCGTCGAGGTAGGGCAGGAACGACCCGTGGTCAAGAGCAACGATCGGGCCGTCCGTGTCCGGGTTGTCGGTGTGCGGAATTCCGGTGATCTCCGCGCGGCGCCGGGCGGCTTCCGCCCGCGCTTCCGGCGTGGGGTCCTCAAGCACCCAGCTACCGGCCGTCGCGTCCGCCGCTCCGTCAGTGTTCGCCCACACGCGGCCCACGAATCCGGCCACGTACTCCGGCGAAAGGTCCGCGAGATACACGAATTCCGACGGGATGCGGGCGCCGTTGCGGTCGGTCCGCACGCCGACGATCCATGCCGTTTCGGCGCCGCCCGTTCCAACGGGCAGAATCCGACCGGTCGCCGGGGTGATGGTGGCGCCGCCGTGCTCCAAGGTTGCGGACACGAATTCCGCGACCTCGGCCGGGATGATCGGCGCGGTGGGGAGGGTGTGCGTCATGGGGGTATTCCCTTCGGAACTGTGGTGGTTCGTGGTGGTTCGCTGGCGACCGGAGGTCACCGCCGGACGCCCGGACTAGCCGGGCGCCCTACGGCGCCGCCGGGCGCCTAGTAGCCGCGAGTCTCGCGAATGCGCCGCTGGATGATCTCGTTAACCTCGGTGATCTCGGCATCGGGCCAGTTGTGCAGGAATCCGGAGACCTGGCAACGCTCACCAGTGCGGTAGTCGGTCACGTACGACCCGTCCGGGTCGTAGAACTGGTGATCTCCCTGGATCTCCGAAAGACCCTCGTTCAGGAGGATGTCTGCGGCTGCGGCGGGAAGGGACGCGGGCACCCAGACACCCTCCGGGTTTTCGGTGTAGACCCATTCGCCGATGGTGTCGGCGTGGTCGGTGATCTGCTCGAATCCCCAGACGTCCTCTACCGTCTCCCGGTACGTGATGTCACCGTTGCGCACGTCCTCCGGCAGGAATGTCTGCCGGTAAATGGTGATGTCCCTGGCGTCCGTCATGCCCGTTTCCCTTCGCCGTGCTTCGTGGTGGTGACACCACTATGACAGGACGCCACGCGGATTGCAAGCCGTATGGCATCACTTACCGAAAAAGGGCCCTGACCAGCGAAAACCCCCGGCCGTCGGACGGCACGGGGGTATCGCGTAGGGCCTCAGTGATACGAACCGGGGCGCGCCGTGAGTGCAACGCGGCGCCCGTGCGAGAGATCTCCGGGGTAGTAGCTGGCGACCTTGTCGCGGACGCGGGCACGACAGGCGCCAGGCGCCCGCAGCCACCATACGGCGCCCGCCTGGCTGTCGAGCACGCGCCACCAATCGGACAGGCCGAGGTCACGCGGGCGGGCGGTGGTGGCGACTACGTCAGCGGTGGTCACGGTCGACCGTACGGTGCGGTAGATGCGGGCGCCGATCTCGCGTGCGGCGGCTTCCACGGTGGCCCGGTCGTACGGCTCACCGAGGGGATCCGTTCCGGTGATGCGGACCCACAGTGCCGGGAGCGATTCCCCGGCATGCCACCCACAGACCACAGCGAGAATCCGCCGCTGATTCGACCATGCGCCTCGCCGTTCCAAGGTGCTCGATACGTCGGCCACCGCGAGGGCGGCCAGCCTCGTTTCCATGATCAGATTCCCTTCCGATGTGGTGGTATGAATCCGGCCCGGAATCCGTCGGGAATCCGGGCCGAATCTGTCGCCGATTCTGTCACGAATCCGACCAGGAAATCCGGCCGAATCCGATTCGCTACCTGCGTTCTGCCAGGTAGGAGCGGGCCGCCTTCAAGGTCTCGCGGGCCAGCTCCTCGGCGGGCAGGTCGGCCGAGTCGAACAGGTGCGGCCAGGTCTCGCGCAGGTGGTCGGCCACCGATCCGAGCATGTCCGGGTCGAAATCCGACTCGGTTCCGGGCTCGGAATCCGACTCTGAGACCTCGAACACCTGCCGGTAGACCTTGGCCGCCGCCCCGGCCGCGTCCGGCTGTGTGTAGTACCAGCCCCGGATGTCCCGCGTGTGGTGCATCCTGTCTGCCACGCGTGGCCGGGTCGGCTGGAACACGACCACGGCGAATTCCGGATCTCCCATCAGCGGCTGGGGCCGCTCCACGATGGCCACGACGCCCTCAGCCGGGCGCCGCTCGCTCGGCCACATGATCGTACGGACCAGCACGCGCTCGCTGACGTGGCCGTACGCGATGCGGGCCATGGTGTTCGGCGCGGGAACGCCGGGCTTCAGGTCGGGGCGCTCGGTCATGATCGGATTCCCTTCGGTGGTGCCGTTCTGTGGTGTGCCACCACTATGGCATGTCCACCACACAGATTGCAAGTCGTGTGGTGAAAGAATCTCGGACACGGCAAAGCCCCCGGTCACCGACCAGGGGCCTCGCGCAGGGGTAGGGTCAGGCCTCGCTACGGGCCTTGATGGTGAGAACGGGGCGCATGCCCTCGCCGGACGTCAGGTGGGCGTACAGGTCCACCGGGCGCGGGGCGCGGCAGTCGCCGGAGCGCTCGATACGCCACAGCTCCACAGCCGTGTAAGACTCGCCGTCGGTGGCCGCCGGGCCGTACCGGCGAAGCTGCTCGGCCGTCGCGGTGAGCAGGTTCCACAGCCGAAGATCAGCATCCTGCTCAACCCGCTTACGGGCGTTGTCCTCCGGCTCCCAGGCGACGCAGTCGTCCCAAACTGCCCGCGTCAGGGCCACGGGATAGGACAGGCCAGCCGCACGCGACAGGCCACCGTCAACACTGATCAGATCCAATGCGATTCCCTTGGTGTGGTGGTTGGTGGTCCCCGGCCGAATCCGACCGGGGATCTGTGGTGGTTTCCGATCAGGCGTTGGCCAGCGATCCGACCGTCTCGAAAACGGCGTCCTGCTGCGCGGGGATGACGAACTTCACCCAGGCCAGGCGCTTGCCCACGCGGGTGGACTCCAGCAGGAAGTGCCGCCCGAGCCAGCGCGTCAGGAACTCGGCGAGGTAGGTGTCCCCGCTGTGGATCGCGCCCCTGATCGCGTGCGCCGTGTTGACCGTGGTGATCTCGATGTGGGCGTTCCCGTCCTTGTCGAGGTCCCACGTCGAGACGTTGAGCCGGACCGGCGCCGAGATGTAGCCGCGAAGCGCGTTACGCACGTCCGAGGGCGTCGGCAGCGCGGTGGGGACGGCGCCCCACGCGACGGTCAGCCCGTGGGCGAACTCAACCTCGCCGAAGAAGGTCCCGCGCAGCGGGAGGTGCGTCGTGTCCACGCCCAGGGCGCGCAGCTTGAGGACCATCTCCTCCGCGTTGCGGTGCCGCGTGGTCTTCTTGACGCCGTTCGGCTTGGTGGTGGTGGTGATCTGGTACATGCCGGTTCCCTTCCGGTTGTACGTGGTGGTTCCGTGGTGGTGGTGACCCCACGCGAGGACCGGCGGGCCGAGGCGGCCCGCTTGTCCCCGTACAGGCTCACTCAGCCGCGCGCTCGACGGCGTAGATGGCCAGGTCGTTGCCCTGGACAGTCCAGGCGCCGGTCAGCTCGCACACCCACCGGCCGCCATCCCAGCGGTCTTCGCACAGGAACGCGCGGGGCACCAGGCCCTCGGCCAGGACTTCGTCCAGGTTCTCGACCTGGCCCTTCCAGGCGTACACGGTGCGGCCCTGGAAGCCCTTCCAGGTGCGCGGCTCCTGCTCCGGCAGGCGGACCCGCATGCCGAACTCCAGGACGATGTCGCCGGGGCGCAGCTGCGAGGTGGGGAGAGACAGGTGGACGGTGGTGGCCATCGGGACCTCCTCGGTCGGGCCGTTCTTGGTGGAACACGTCTTACGGTACTACATCACCACACGGATTGCAAGCCGCGTGATGGCTATTCCTCGGCGGTCTCCTCGGCCAGCATCTCCGCGAGAATGTCAGCGGCCAGCACGTCCATCTCCGCACACCACGGCGCGCGGTCTCCCTGGTTCGGCCTGAGACAGCCGGGGACGTTGCAGATGCCCAGGCGCACCGCTGCGTCGTGGTAGCGGCGCCGCAGCGCGATGCGGGCCTCCACCACCTCGATCGGCTCGTCGTCGGGGTCGATCTCGTCGTTCTCCAGGTCGGCCGTGATCTCGGCGAAGATCTCGGCCAGCTCAGTCGGGAGTGCTTCCCAGGTCATGATCGTTTCCCTTCAAGGCGTGGTGATCGGTAGGACGGCCGGACGCCCGTACGGGACGGGCGCCCTACCAACGCACCGTTCACGCGTTGACGAGCTGCGCAGCCTTCAACGCGCGGGCCAGATCGCGGCCCCTCTCCGTCAGTTCGACATGATGGCGCTCCCGGCCGGTGTTGTTCTCGCGCCACTGGTGGACCCTGGCCAGGCCCTTGGTGACCAGCGCTCGGCGGGTGGCCGCGTGGCCGTAGACCAGGTGCGCTCCCCCGTAGCCGTCGACCGACTCCGTCAGGAGCAGCGCCTGCGGCTCGCTCAGGCCGTGGATCTTGCGCAGCTCCTCGAAGGTGAACGGCCGGAGGGTCGGCCGGTTGGTCTTCATCCACTTGGTGGCGATGTAGTGGGCCTCGGCGTCATCAGTGCCCACCTTGACGGCTCCGATGTTGTATGCGGCTTCGTGGACGTGGTCGGGCATCTCGTAGCCGTCCAGATCCTCGGTGATCGTCGCGAGGATCATGTAGAAGAACGACGCAGCCTGACGTGCGGCACCGCGCCCGATCCAGATCTTGTTGTTCTTGTAGTCGAAGTAGCGCGTGCCGTTGCCGAGGTCGCCGCCGACGTTGAAGCTGATCAGCTTGCCATCGGTGAGGCGGTCGATCTCCTCGGCCAGAATGCGTACCTGTCGTTCGCCGAACATGGCGCGTTCCCTTCGGTGGTGCCGTTCTGTGGTGTGCCACCACTATGGCACGGGTGTCACACGGATTGCAAGTCGTGTGGAGGACAAAGTTTCTTCGCCACACGGGTTGCAAGCGGCGTGGCGTCCATGCCATAGTGGAGCCATCCACCACGGAGCACCGCAGAAGGGAACGCCACATGTGGCACAACCGGGAGACGTTGGATCAGGCCGTCGAGCTGGCCGAGAAGGTCGCCGAACACCTGGACGGCTATGAGGCCTTCATCAGGCGGGATGACTACACCACCACCATCGAGCTGGTCAAGGACGGGATTTTCCGCCTCAGCTTCTACCAGCTGTACAACGACAAGGGGCGCGCGAGGATCACCGGAGTCCTCCCCCACGACCCCCACGGCGACGTCTGGGGTATCGAGGGCGGCGAGATCACCGTCTCGATGACCCGCGACCCGAAGGCAGTCGCCAAGGACATCGCGCGGCGCCTGGTGTCGGAATACGAGCCGAACGTCGAGCAGGCTCTGATCAAGATCGCCAACGGCGACAAGAGGCGCAACCAGCTCGATGAGTTGATCGACGACCTGACCGGCCGTATCCCCGGTGCGACCAAGTACGGCGCGGCCGACCGGCGGGCGGTCCGTCTCCCCTACCAGCACTCGACGGACGATCGGGACAAGAACCTGAACGGCGACATCGAGATCAGCAGCGGCGGATACGCCCACGTCGCGATCCGCACCGAGAACGTCGCCTTCCTGCGCGACCTCGCTGACCTGATCGCCAAGTACCAGGACTGACGGGTCCTCTGGCAACCGGGCGGACGAGGGCGCCGCCCGGCGGCCGGGGAATCCGGCAGGACCGGTGCCACCACATCTGAAGGGAATCCGATCATGCGCAAGACGTTCCGCATCGGCGAGTACGTCGCCCACACCGGCCACGGCACCATCGGCCGCGTCGTCAGCTTCAACAGCGACTGGGTGTACGGCGTCCGCTGGGACGGCATGGCGATGCCGCTCGGGCCGGAGAAGGTGCCGGGCGACAAGCTGGTCAGCCTCGACGTCCCCGAGCGTGGGCACTTCGACCACGTGCTGGCCCTCGTCGAGATCGCCCGCCGGTCGGCGGCACCGCTACGAGGGCGTTTTCGTGGCACCGAGTGGAGACGAGGTCCTGGTCACGCTCGATTACGACGTGTACCACGCCCGTCACACCGAGCTGCTGAACGAATTGGTCGAGTGCCTGACCAAGGACCTTGGATACGCGGCCCGGACGGACGTCACCGATGAGCACATGTTCATCTACGTCAGCAAGAAGGAGACCCCCACCGTGAGCAAGCCCGTTTTCCGCGCCGTCATCCTCGTTCGCGAGATCGGCGGCAAGGCGCTGGCCGGATGGCAGTGCGATCACGAGCACAGAGAGCTTCGCGCGGCTGCCCGCTGCGGGCAGCTGGAGGTGCAGCGGCGCCTGCCCAACACCAGCGACAAGGCCAAGCTGTTCCGCTTCGAGGAGGTCACGACCTCCTATGAGGTCAAGGGCGGGGCGGCCGGGGATGCGTGGGTTAACGCCCAGTACTACCGGACGTACGTGGCCAAGTAGCCGGGCCGTCGGCGGCCCCCAGCTTCGGGGGTCGCCGATTTCTCGGCCAATATCGCCACACGCCTTGCAACTCATGTGGCACACATGCAATACTTTGAACCAAGCAACCACCACGCTTTGAAGGGAAACGGCAATGGCCAACAAGGAAGTCAAGAACCTGGTCAAGGAGCTGGAGGCACAAGGGTTCGAGGTGACCAGGGCCAAGGGTAACCACCTCAAGGTGTACCTGGACGGCAAACTCATCACGGCCATGGCCAGCACACCCAGCGACATCCGGAGCCTGGCCAACTCGATCGCCTTCCTCCGGCGCAACGGGTTCGTCTACAAGGGCCATTAGAACTGTCGGCCCGGCCCTCAATACCGGGGGCCGGGCCACCACACCACCACGCACGAGGAGCAGAACATGAGTCCGACCGACATCATTGCCTGGGTGGAGCGCCCCGCGCGGGCCGACAGCTGGAACTGGGCCGAGGCGGCGACCGAGGCCTGGCTCGCCATGGCCGACAGCCTCGGCTGGCCTGGTGAGGTCGTCTCGTACGAGGTCGAAGACACCAACAACGACGCCGCGATCGTCGCGGTCGACGGCCGCCGGTACGTCCTCACTCTGCGGGACGACACGGTCAGCGCCCACCCCGCCAACGCCTGACACCACCACGCACGAGGAGCAGAACATGATCACCGTCGACATGGACGGCGAGGACTTCGCCAAGCTGGTCAGCCCGCCGTTGCTGTGGTCCGATGACCGCGCCACGTGGGAGGAGCAGGTCGAGAGCGGCCGGTTCGAGGGCGCGGGCGAGGGCGGCCCGTCCCTGGACTGGCGGCTGGCCTACTGGCTCGACCAGGTCGACGAGAAGGGCTGGACGACGGCGATCCTGCTGAAGGCGTTCCTGAAGCACCACGGCCACGGCTTCGAGATCGTCCGCGACGTCTGGCAGGAAGACGAGGGGCTGCCCCTGGTCCTGCTGACGAACTACGCCACCGAGGAGGGCGCCAGGGACATCGCCGAGATCGACGCCCAGACGCCCGCCGACTACACGATCACCTACGTGCGGATCTGCCAGGAGCACGACCGCGCCGAGGAGTTCGACCAGTTCACCGTCCACGCCAAGCGCAAGGTCGCGGTGAGCCACTTCTGGGCCGAGTCCGGCGAGGCCCCCGGCCAGACGGCCAAGTTCGTGGACATCGTGCCTGCGGCCGAGGCCACCGACACCCCGGTCTTCGAGGTGGTCTGGCAGTACCGGGTCGGCGATCAGCTGCGGCCGATGGACACGCGGTACGTGCGCGCCACCAGCGCCGACGCCGCGCTGTCGGAGTTCTGGGCCGAGCTGAACCTGGAGCACGAGAAGGCCAACATCCTCCAGGTGGTCGAGGTGTCGCGCGCCGAGGACGAGGAGGAGCACACCCACGCCGACCACGAGCCGCTGCAGAAGTTCACCGTGCGGTACACCTACACCGACCACGGCGACCGCAAGGTGATCGGCTACCACACGGTGAAGTCCCAGCCGGGCAAGGTCCTGGAGACGTTCTGGGCAGAGACCGAGTTCTCCCGCGACATCGTCACCGTCACCGGCTACAACCCGGCCACGGGCGACGAGTAGAACGGAAGTGACAAGCAGCGCCCCGCCACCGACAATGGTGGTGGGGTCGTCTGCGTGAGAGCGAGGGTTACATGGGTGAGTGGGCCGTACGGCTGGACTGGCAGGCCGAGCTTACCGAGGAGCTGGCCGAGCAGCTGGCCGAGCAGCTGGAGGGGATCCACGGCATCCCTGGGCGCGTCTCTGACGGCGTCACGGCGGTACGGGTGACCGTGGAGGCCAGGGACGCCCGCGAGGCCGAGACCGTCGCGTACAGGCGCCTGTTCGGCGTCCTGCGGGTCTGGGTGGGTATCCAGCGGATCGAGGTCGTGCCGCTGGCCGAGTTCCTGGAGAGCGAGGCTCTGGCGCTTGACGGCGCCATGGTCTCCTGACCTGCGAGAAGGGCCCGGTCCATGACCGAGGCCCTTTTCTTCAAGTCAATACGCCACACGGGTTGCAAGGCATGTGATGTAGCTGCTAATCTGGTCTCACCAGCAAGACGGAGCACCAAACGGGAGCACGAGATGGCGAACCTCTTCGCAGCGGGCACGCACCGCGAGCGCCTGCGCGAGGCGCGGGCCCTGATCGCCGGTCGGCAGGCCGAGGTCGAGAAGGTCGAGGCCCAGCTGGCCGAGGCCGACGACGCGCTCCTGAAGCGAGTCCTCCGTACCCGGCTGGCGGCGCTGGCCGACCACATCAACGGGTGGCAGGAGTACATCAACCAGGGTTGCCCCCGCGACCCGCGCGCCCAGATCACCCGTGGCTACTACAGCCGCCGCAACCTCGCAACGCACTGAAGGGACAGCACATGACCACCACCAACCCGCGCCGCAAGGCCATCCCCTACACCATCGAGTGGGAATGGAGGAGCGACGTGCCCGGCGACTCGGTCAAGACCGACAGCTACGAGGCCACCGACGCACTGCGGGCCGTCGCCAAGCTCCGGCGGGCTCTGACCGAGGAGTACGCCAACGTCTCCAAGGAGCTGGTGATCCTCGACGTCTACCGGGTCTGATCCGAGCAGCCATGGCGGGGCGCGGGCCGCAGTAATCCGGTCCGCGTCCGGCCACGGCCCCTCGGGTCGATCTGATCCACCACACCACGCACTGAAGGGAATCCCCCATGAGCAACCCGATCCCCGAGTCCAAGCTGGAGCGGATTCGCGCACTGCTGGCCAAGGCCGAGGCCACCGAGTACGAGGGCGAGGCCGAGAGCTTCCGCAACGCGGCGATGTCCCTGATGGCCAAGTACGGCGTCGAGCAGGCCATGCTCCAGCATCACGGCGCGACCACCGAGAGCCTGGAGAAGCGCGTGATCGAGATCTCCGGCGAGTACCCGAAGGAGAAGGCCTACCTCCTCGGCCGGATCTCCAAGGCGCTGGGGCTGTATTCCTACGCCAGCACGCTGGTCAGGGGTCGTCAGACCCTCCGTACCGAGGTGATCGTCTGCGGCTTCCCCTCCGAAACCGAGCAGGTCGAGCTGCTGTACACCTCGATGTTGCTGCAGGCCGCCCGCGAGATGAAGAAGGACCTGTCAGACGTCTGGCGGGTGCGCGGTAACCAGCTGAAGGCGTTTAAGCGGACCTGGTTGCTCGGCTTCGCGAACAAGATCTACGAGCGGCTGGAGGAGCAGCGGGCCAAGGCGGTAGCCGAGACTCCGACCGCGAGCGACGGCACCAGCACCACACTGGTCCTGGTCGACCGCCAGGCGATGATCAAGCAGTGGGCCAGCAAGGACGTCGAGATCTCCCGGCCGAAGAAGCGGGTCCTGTCCGGCGGCGGCTGGGCCTACGGTGACGAGGCCGGGGAGCGCGTCGACATCGGCACCGAGGACAACCGGCTCGCCCGCCGGTCCGCTGGCGCCATCACCTCCTGATCCGGCCCACCATGGTCGGGAGCGGTCCAGAGCAATCCGGCCCGTTTCCGGCCACGGCCGACCGGCCAGATCCACCCCCCGTTTCTGAAGGGAATCCGATCATGAAGAAGGCTGACATCCAGCCCGGCACCGTCTACGCCTACGAGGGCCGCTACGGCATCGAGCCGGTGGTCGTCATCTCCACCGCCCTGCTGGTGGAGGACACCATCCGGGGCCACCGCCACACGCCCGGCGAGTCCAAGCTGTACACCCGCTCTCTCGACTCCCGGCCGACCCGCCACACCTCCAGCCGCGCCTCCGGCTACGCGGCGGTCAAGATCGACCGCAAGGCGGTGACCGAGGCCAACGTCAAGCGCGCGGCGGCGGTGACCCTGGAGCAGTTCCTGGACCTCGTCAGCAGTAACCTGGGCGGCGGGCTGACGGCCACCATCCTCACCACCCTGCCCAAGCTGCTCGGCCCTTACGAGGAGATCCGGGCCCAGCGGGACGCCGAGGACGCCGAGGCGGCCCGCATCGAGCAGGAGCGCCAGGACCGCCTGGAGGCCGAGCAGGCGGCCATCGAGGACCTGTCGGCGCGGTCCAAGGCCCTCGGCGGCAAGTACGACATCTGGCCCCGGTACGAGATCAGCACCTACAAGCCGAACTTGCACACCGAGGACCTGGCGCGGCTGGTGGCGCTGGCCGAGGCGGCGCACAAGGTCTGGGAGGAGATGGAGCGCGCCAGCAAGGACGGCGCCCTGACGCCGGAGCGGGAGTCTGAACTGGCCTACGACGTGTGGAACCGGGTCAACGAGATCAACGCCCAGCCGTCCGAGTGACCACGGTGGGGCGCGGGCCGGAGGAATCCGGTCCGCTCCCCGCCACGGCTACCCGGCCGATTCTGACCGCCGATCTTGAAGGGAATCCGAGATGAAGAAGGCTGACATCCGGCGGGGCGTTCCGTACGCCTACGGCACCCGCAACGACATCTGCCCGACCTACATTCTGTCGACGGACGTGCTCGCCACGCCGAACGGCTTCCGTAAGGAGGGCGAGCCGCTGATGAAGCGCTCCGTCGCAGGAAAGCCGAGTGCCGGGTACCGCCGCAACGCTGACACCGGCTACCCGATGGTCCAGGTACGGGACGACACGCCGGAGAACCGGGCGCTGGCGGCCTCGATCACCCTGGAGCAGTTCTTCGAGCTGTCCGAGCGCCCCAAGGGCCTGGACCTGCATGTCGTAACCCACCTGCCGAAGGTTTTCGGGCCCTACGACGAGTGGGCGGCCGAGCAGGACCGTAAGCGCGAGACCGAGGCTCGGGAACGCGAGGAGCGCAGCCAGCGGCGGGAGGCCGAGCTGGCTCGCATCAAGGCGCTGGAGGTGCGGGCCAAGGCGCTGGGTACCTCCTATCTCTCGCCGGAAACTTCCTCGTACGGCTATGGCGGGCCGTACGACAGCGTGAGCATCGGCGTGGAGGGGTTGGAGAAGCTGGTGGCGCTGGCCGAGGTGGCGGCCAAGCTGCCGGGCCTGCGGGATGCGATGGTCTCGGACGACCCGCATACGTTCCCTGACGTGGTTCTCGACCTGATCGCCGAGGCCAACGACGCTCTGAAGATCAAGAAGGAGAGCTGACCATGGCCACGTACGCCATTGGCGACCGGGTTCGGTCTACGGTGGAGCTGACGTCCATGCCGGGTTTCCCGCCGGAGGACGCCATCCCCGCCGGTTCGCTCGGGACGGTCGACTACGTCCACGAGAAGTACAGGGAGGGCTACGGCGTGATCTTCGACTGCGACCGCTACCGGCTCTCGGCGTGGATGAACCCGGAGGATCTGGAGGCCGCGCCGGAGTAGTCCGGACATGTTAACGGGGGAGGCCCTGAACCACCACAGAACGGGACCTCCCCCACCACCACGCACTGACTTGAAGGGAATCAAAAGTCGAGTGCGTAATCAGGCTAACAGACGACAGTCGGGGCAGTCATCACTCCACTACATCGGCATCCACGATGCCGAGTTCCTGAGCTACCTCGAAACTAGGCCTGGGCGCTTCCAGCGCTCGGGCCTGTTCGCTTGCCTCCTTGCCGAACAGCCTCGCCACGACCCCCGATTCGGCACCGGCCCGGCCGCGCGCCTTGACGGAGATGCTGACGCTCTCGGTGTCGGCCTCCACCCGGTTTTTGATCATCTGATCGAGCAGGGCCAGTTCCTTGGTCAAGTTCGGGTCGGCGTAGCCGCCCTCGGACTGCTCGACGAGCCGCATGAAGGCCACCCGCTGGGTCTGCATGCCCAGCACGGCGTCCTGGACGGCCTGGAGCTGGTCGCGGGTCCTCACCTCGACGGGGATCTCGTAGGCGCAGCTCGAACCAGCGTGGAACGCCGGGCACCGGGCGGCCAAATAGCAAGTATCGCAGGCCAGGACCGCCTCGCTGGCGACCCCCAGCATACGGTCGGTCGTCTCCACCTTTTCGCCGTCTTCTCCCAGCTCAACGCGGGTGACGGTGGCCAGGGACAGGCCCGGCAGCAGCTGCCGTTCGCCCTCTCGGCGAGTTGGGGGGCTGTTCCGCACCTCCTCGGAGGGGGCCCCAACTTCGGTGGGGTCGACTTCCGGGTTTTCGGTGGGGACCTGATCAGGCGACATTGTAAGTACCTTCTGGGAACGGCGGTTGATATGTCCGACAAGCTGCTGCCAGGACCACACGGCCACCCGCAGCGACTCGGTGGTGTCGTCGGCCTCGTACGCCTCGGTGTCGAAGCCGAGGCGGTCCAGGTGGGCCCGGTGGCGCTTCCGACCCTGGGCCTTGTACTTCTTCGGGTACCGCTTGAGTTCGTGGCCGGTCCAGATCTGGCTGTCGCCGTACTGGGCCACCGACAGCCACGAGGTGCTGGCCACGGAGTCGAATCCGATCGACTCCATGAGGTCGATCTTGGTCAGGGCGACGCCGTGGATCCGAACGCCACGGCGGGCCAGCCGGTTGAGGATTCCGGCGATGTCCCGGCCACCGGCCGAGGTCTGGGGGACGCCGACCCGGCCGTAGGAATCCGCCAGGCGTTCCAGCTCGGCGAGGCCGGTGTCGGCGTGCCAGATCGGGAGGAACTTCTCCCCCAGTCCATCCCAGAATTCCGACCGCTGGCGGGCGATCCAGTCCGGTCCCATTCCGACCGCGTCCAGCTCGGAGACCATCTCGACGGCGTCCAGATTCGCCTCGACGAACCGCCGGTATTTGTCCGCCAGCTCCTCGATCTCGGTCCGGCCGTACTTGTCGGGAGATCCGTTGACGGTGTAGCCGCCGGAGTCTAGGAAGATCCGCTGCCCGGCCGGGAACTTATCCGCGATCAGCCACGGCCGGGTGAGCTTGGTCCGTCGCAGCAGGCCGACGAACGATAATCCGACCTCGGTCACGCCCTGCTCGGCGAGGAATTTCCGCCAGCCGGGGACTTCGGCGCCGCTGAAGTACAGCGACAGCATCAGACCTGGCCAGGGTTCTTCGGGCTGCGCCCGATTCCATTCCCGCGCAGCCCGCCCTTCGGCTGGTTGTCCTTGGTCCAGGACGCGAGCTGGATACGGCCCTGGGTCACGATGGGGCTCTCGATCCGCCGCAGGAACTCCTCCGGCCGGACCACGTCGCTGCCGGGGGTGTAGCTGGTGCGCCCGCCGAGCTTCTTCGGCCCCTGCATCGGGTCGTAGACCGGGATCTTCGTGCCCGGCGTCCGGTGGTCGGGGCTGATCGAGGTCGGCAACGGCCGGTTGGTCCCAGGGGTGAGCGGCTTCGGGCTCGGCGCCGTGGGGGGCGTGGGCGTGCTGCGCGGCCGGTTTTCGATCCAGTTGTTCGGCGCGGGTGTTGCGGGCGCCGACGGCATGGCGGGCGGCTTGACCGTGGTCGGCTGGTGGAAGGCCTGGCGACCGGCCGACTCGGGCTGCGGCCACTGGCCTCCCAGAACCTGCTTGTCGTGCTCCACGCGACCGTAGGACGCACCCCAGGACGGCCGGTTCGGGCTGGGCGCCGGAGGCTTGGACAGGGTGCCCAGGTGCGGCACCGCAGGCAGGTTCGTGCCGGGGACGCGCTCGGACGGGGCGGTGCTGATCCGGACGCCATTGACGTTGCCCACCGTCTGACCGCCGAGGCGGGGTTCGGCCGGAGGCTTCGGCGGCGGCGTGGTGGTCTTGCTCCATGCGGGCGGCGGGGCCTGGCGCTCCGGCTGGGGCCACTGGCCTCCCAGCACCGGCTCGCCGTGCTCGACCCGGCCGTAGCTGTCACCCCACTTGCCCGGCGTGCGCGGCTTCAGGCTGGGGGTGTCCCAGCGCGACAGGTCGACAGCGTCGGCCGACGGCGCGCGGCTCGGCCCCCAGTCGGCCCTGGCGTTGGGGCTGGCGGACTGCTTGTCGGCCAGCGGCGCCTGCTTGGGCTGCGCCTTGCCCGCGCGGCGGGCCTGGGCGGCCTCCTGGAGGCTCTTGTAGTGCGCGGCGGCCTGCCGCTTGTAGCGCTCGCGGTCGTGGGCCACAGCGGCCTTACGCAGCTCCGGGTTGTCCATCCACCTGCCGGAGTTCTCCACGCGGGCGCGGCGGTCCTTGGCGACCTGGGTGGCGAGTTCCCAGTTCATGGTCATGCTTCGTCCTCCACAGGGCGAAAGGCGGCCCGGAGGGCGCGCGTACGGTCCAGCTCAGCGACCATCTGCTCCCAGGGGGTGATGGCGCCGTCATGGTCGGGGTGGTGGTCGGGCCGCAGGAAGGCCGGTTCCACGTAGTGCAGACACGGCACTCCGGCGCGGAAGAGGGTGGTGATGACGCCGGGGTCGCAGTCGACGACCAGGCGCAGGTCCTCGCGCGTGGCGCGCAGCCGCTCGACCTGGCGCAGGCGGCGGATGGCGACGTCCTCGGGGTCCTCCGGCTTGCGCATGATCGTGAACTGGTGGGCGTCGAAGCCGTTGACGTTCAGCCACACCTCGTCGGTCACGTGCTCGACGACGACGGCCAGCCGGTAGACGTAGGACAGTGCGTGGTACAGCTCGCGGCCGGTCTCGATGGGCCCGCCGTTGGCCGGATCCCGAAGGACGCCGTCCAGGGTGATCAGCACGAGTCCCCTCATCGCTGGATCCCCCGATTCGCCCACAGCAGGGCCTTGACGCGCGCCTGCGCGGCGTCCTCGACCTGCGAGCCATAGGTGGCCACGTCGGCCTCCTGGCGGCCGGAGCGGGCGACAGAGGTGATCTCGGCGAGCGCTGGGCCGGTGCCGAGGCTCTTGTGGGCCTGCCAGCGGAAGTTGGCCCAGTCGCCGTACCCGGCGCCGTCGGGGCCGAAGGCGGCCTGGCGGCCCTTGTGGATGTCGTCGAACAGCGCGGCGGCCTGGGAGGCGGCGATGCGAAGCTCGGTCATCGCGTTGACGTGTCCGGGGCCGGTGGTGCTCGCGGCGCGGTGGCGGGCGTCGTTGTAGCGGCCGATGATCGTGTTCGCGCGCTGGGCCTCGGCGTTGATCTGCTTCCACCACTCGGCCGGGTACAGGCTGTGCGGGTCGGCGGGCAGCTGGGGCGGCCGGATGGTCCAGGTGTTGCCGGTGACGTCGTAGGCGGCGTACGGGTGTATGGCCTTGACCCCGCCGGGGCTGGCGTCGGTGTCGACGTTCCAGTAGAAGGTCAGCTCGTAGGTCTTGCCGCCGAAGCGGGTCTCGGCCGTGGTCGGCCACAGGGAGCGCTTCAGCTCGGCGTTGATCCAGTCGGCCAGCTCGGCGTTGGACAGCCCGGCCATGGTGGGGTTGGACCGGCGGAAGGTGACGGGGTCGACGCCGACCATCACGTCCAGGTCGCCGTTTCCCCGGTCCCCGGCCCACTGGTAGGAGATGCCGGACCCGGCCAGCCACAGCCGCGACCAGTTGTAGGCGCCCCGGTACCGGTTCTGCATGTATTCGTAGAACCTGTTGATAATCCCCTCGCGGACCTCCGGACGCAGGACATCTCCGTGGAACAGGTTTGGGTCCAGGCGGGAATCCGGCGCGTTGAAGTAGCCGCTGTGGCCCGGCTCAACCCGGATTTCCGGGGAGGCCTGGGCGACGCGGTTCAAATAGAATTCCGAGGATTCCACGGCCATACTCCAATTCTAGGTTCGGCGGCTTTCTCGACGTTAGAAATAGAAAGCCCCCCGCCGGTCGACGAGGGGCTTCCAAACAATTCCGTTCTGCTATTCCATGAGCGCCATGCAGACGATGACCACGAAGACGATGATGAGGGCGCCGCCCATCAGCCGAGCTTGCCTTCGGCCTTCAGTCGCTGCATTACCTGGGCGTTGGCCGCCTGCGCGCGGGCCTGCTGGGCCAGGACCATCTGCTGCTGGACCGTCTGCATGGCCGTCTTCTGAGCGACGAGGTCGGACTGGACGACCGCGCACCCGGCGAAGATCTCGTCGGGGTGGGCGACCTTGTCGACCCGCAGGCCACTCACCCACTTCGGGTCGTTCGAGCCGATCCACTGGCCGTCGTGGTCCTGCCAGACGACGAACGCGACGTGGACGGGGATGTCCTCCGGCTCGGGAGCGGACTCGGGGTCGGGGACGGCCTCCAGGTGGGGCTTCTCCGGCTGGTCCTGGCCGAGGATGGGGATGGCTCCGGAGTTGTTCACTGGTCGTTCTCCTTGTTGGGGGTCGTGGTGGTGTCGTCGGCGTGGGGGTCGTGGCCGGGGTCGGCCTTGGCCAGGTCGCGGGCGATCTGGGAGAGCTTCCGCGCGCTCATCTCGTGCTCGGGCAGGACCTCGCCGAGGAAGTAGCGGCCATACCGGCGGGAGGCGGCGGCCAGCCCACGGGCGTAGGCGGCCTCGGTGTCGGCCTTGGTCTGCGGGGTCATCCGGGCCCGCTCCAGCTCGATGCGCAGCGCGTCGCGCTCGGCGGCGACCTGGCTCACGGTGGCCATGGCCTCGGCGTAGGCGGCCCTGTGGCGGGCCTTCTCGTCGGCCATGCGAGCCTCGACGGCGTCCAGGAGGGTCTGCAGGCGCTTGTAGGTGGCCAGGGGGACGAACCTGACGCGGTCCCGGAACGGGGCCTTGGGGGCCCGCTCGGGGCGCTTCTCCGCGCTGCCCTCGTCGTCGTCGTAGTCCGACATGTCGTGCTCCTTGTGGTGGTTGCAGGTGGTGGTGGTGGTGGTGATCAGCCGGTGTAGTGGTAGTCGCCGCGCTTGGCCCGCATCCGCTGCATCGCCACGGAGTTGACCGGGCAGAAGTCACACAGGAAGCGGTTCGAGGTGGGCTTAGGCAGGCCCGCCTCCTTGCGCTCGGCGGCGGTGTTGGGGATCAGCCGCTTGGCGTCGGAGCGGAAGTCGTCGCAGTTGGTGGTCTTGTTGTGCTTCTTCCAGCAACTGAAGGCGTCGTCCTTGAACGTGGCCTTGACCTCGTAGAACTCGTCGCCCAGGCCGTCCCCGACCTGCTCCTTGATCCGATCCAGGATCTGCACGCGTTTGTCGGGGATGCGCCAGTGCTTCTCCTCGACGTTGAACATGTTCAGGCCGGGGTGGGGGTGGTTCAGGGCGTACTCATGCCGCGAGGCGACGACGTCGAGCAGGTCGTCGTACTCGATCGGGCCTTGGAAGTCGGGAATCTCCTCGACGGACTTGCACGTCCGGCAGACGACGAGGCGGACCTTGGGTCCGGCGGTCTCGGTGTTCATGCCTGCTGCCGCTTCGCCTCGTACTCGGGAACGTTCACGATGTACTCCACCTCGACGTCGGCGCCCTTGGCGGCGCTGACCGTGAGCTGTTCGTCGCCGAATCGCCAGACCCAGACGGATCGGTCCTTGGTCGACTTGTTCTCGAAGAGTTTCGACATGTGTTTCTCCAGGTCGTGGGGACGGTCAGGCCTTTGGAGCGTTCCAAAGCGCTGCCCAGGTCAGGGGGCCGACGGCGCCGTCGATGGTCAGGCCGTGGTGGTCCTGGAAGACG
The DNA here is from genome assembly GCF_040675265.1 of Microbispora sp. NPDC049633. Classification (NCBI taxonomy): domain Bacteria; kingdom Bacillati; phylum Actinomycetota; class Actinomycetes; order Streptosporangiales; family Streptosporangiaceae; genus Microbispora; species Microbispora sp. NPDC049633. The sequence goes on along the minus strand of NZ_JBFAOO010000002.1, from coordinate 63,893 downwards.
CGGACGGCGTGGTCGGTGGCCGGGCCGAAGATGCCGTCCACCGCGAGCTTCCAGCCCCGCTTGTTGAGCTGGCGCTGGATCTGCTTGACGGCGTCACCCCGGTTGTGGGCCTTGCCGCCTGCGCGCTCGGCGAACCACTCGCTGCGCGGCAGTGGGTAGTACGGGGCCGCGCTCGCGCTGGCGGGCGTCTTCACACTGACCGGCTTGGTGGTGACCACGTTGGCCGGGCTGTCCTTGGTGTAGCGGGGGTAGCCGTAGCCGACGATCGTTCCTCGGGTGCGGTATCGCTTGGCCACCTGGTTGGCGGTGTTGCCCTCGATGGTGACGACGCGGCCGGACCCGTCGACACCGATCACGATGCCCACGTGGTCGATGGCCGAGATGTTCCGGGTCCCGGACCAGTCGAAGAAGACGATGCTGCCCTTCTTCGGCGTGTTGCCGAAGCGCCCGTTGCGGGCGAACCAGGCGGCGTGCCAGGGGGTGAACGCGAACTCGCCGACGATGTCCAGGCCGTCCTCGCCGCCCGCCTCGAAGGCGCACCAGCCGAGGAACATGTCGCACCAGGCGGCCTTGGCGTAGGCGGTGGTGCCGTGCCTCTTGTCCCACCACTGGCCGAACTTGGTGGCGCCGGACTTCTCGGCGTAGCCGATCTCGGCGGTGGCCACCTTGAGCATCTGGTTGGCGGTCAGACCCATCAGTGGCCCTCCCAGCCGTCTTCGTACTCGGGCAGCTCGACGACGTCGCCCTCCTGCGGGCCGTCGGCGTCGGTGACCGGCGCGAGGTCGGGTCGGTTCTCGGGGATCGGGGAGCTGTAGGGCGTGCTCACCGGCAGCTCCCCTTCTCGATCAGCCCGGCGTTGACGTGGCCGGGGTAGGTGTTGGACGGCGAGGTGGCCTGGCCGCCCCGGTTCGGAGTCGGCTTGCGCACGGCGCCGTCGGTCATGCCCTCGCGCAGCTCGCTGTTGCAGCTGCGGGACTGCGGATAGGCCATCTACGCCATCTTCTTTCCGTGTCCGTTCGGCTTCCGGCGGTCGTTGAAAATGCCAAACGACCTTCCGGTGCCGTCATTTCCAGAAACCGTGAACTTGACATTGTCACCGGCCCCCGCGCGGCGGCGGTCGGTGGCCTTCAGTGGCTTCTTGGCCTTCTTGGCCACGACTCCTCCAATCGCGCTGAGCGGCTGTCTATTCCAGGATATTCAGGACTGGGCGAAACCAGGTAGCATCGTCGCCGAATAGCCCGGCCGGGCGCTCAGCGCGTCAGCCTTTGCGCCGGGATATGTTTCGTCGACGGAAACGACGTCGTAAATTGTGAGGGCCCTGCTCCGATAACCGAATCGAGGGGCCGTCTTCCCGATATTCGGAATGGGCGGGCGGATCGCCTCCATGGAGGCGGCGTTGGCGTACATCAGCTCGGCCAGCCGGTCGGTCACCAGCTGCTCGGGCAGGGACGCCCAGGGTCCTGCTGGCATGGGATCTGTCACCTCCGGCGCGTATCGTCGAGTGCATGGATCAGGTGCTGAAGTTGCCGCCCAAGGCCCCCAAGCCGGAGGGCCCCGTCGTGCTGCGGCCCGAGCAGGCCTGGCAGCTGTACGAAACGCTGTACGCCAGCTGCCATGTGCCGGACGCCGACCAGGAGACCCTGGACGCCCTGGAGGACCGGCAGGACCAGGCCCTGGCCCTCCTGCACGAGGTGCTGGGCGGCGAGGTCACCACTTGAGGTCGTCGTAGGGCATCGTCTTGGAGTTGCGGGACTTCTTGGTCGCCTTGTGGACCACCCAGGCGGTGCCCTGCGCCTGGTTGGCGGTCGGCATGCCGGTGCGGTCGGCCGCCTGACGCACGACGTCGGCGAACAGGTTGTACCGGCCGACGGACGACAGCCCGCGCGGGACCTTGTGCTCCAGGTCGCCCCTGCCGATGACGGCGTCGTGCATGTGGACGTCCACGGTCACCGGGTGGGGGTCGGAGGGGTCCACCATGTTCTTGTAGAAGTTGCCGGTCTTGATCTGCATCGGCAGGGCCTGCTCGGGGTTCTTGCCGTCGCGGATGTCGGCCGCCTTGAGGATGTTCGGGGTGGCCTGCAGTCGCAGCGCGCGGGTCTTGCCGACGGTCTCGGCGCGCACCCGGTTGTGGGACTCGGTGGCCTTGTCGATGTCGGCCGCGATGGTGGGGTTGTTGAAGCCGTGGGCCCGGCGGTGCTCGGTCTGCAGCCGCTTCAGGCCCTCCAGGTGCTCGTGGGCTCCCCGCAGCGCGGCGAGGTGCTTGTCGGGGAAGCTGCGGGTCAGCTCGTGCGCCTGGTTGACGTTGGCGCCCCACTCGGTCGACGGCGACAGCGCGGCGACGATACCCGCCCCCGTGCGGACATCTCCGCGCCCGACCTTCTCGGCGATGTCGTGGGCTCGCGGGTACCAGGTCCGGCCGTAGTCGCGCTGCTCGGGGTTGGCGTTGCTGATCAGCGTCTCGACGTTGCGCCGGTACATGCCGAGGCGTCGCGGGGTGACCGTGCGGGGGTCGATCGGGCTGAAGTCGGCAGGAGCCATGGTGCTATCTCCAGGAGGGGAGGTGCTGTCGCATGCTGGCGACGAACTGGGGGTCGGTCTCCCGCCGCGCCTCGGGGTCGTAGTTGCTCACGCCGTACTTGGCCGCCAGCTGGCCCAGCTCTCTGGGGGAGGTGATGGCGTTCTTGCCCCCGTGCGCCAGCCGTTCCACGGGGTCACCCGGCGCCGTCCATCGCTGGCCACGCGCCTGGGCCTGCAGCCCGGTGTTGGGGTTGAAGTCCTTGGGCCAGAAGTAGTCCGAGTTCGGGATCTTCTCGAACTTGTGGACGCCCCGCTGGTAGGAGCGGTCGTTGAGCTTGCCCTTGATCGCGTCCAGGACGCGGTCCTCGCGCCGGGAGCGGATCGTGCCGAGGTAGCCGTCGGGGTACTGGGCGGATGGGATGCTCGGCACGCGGCCGGAGCGCTGGGCGTCCTTGAAGTCGCGGAAGCCGGTAGCGCCTCCCCCACCGCCGACCGTCGTGGCGCCCGGCTGGCCGACGGGGGGGTTGTAGTTCCAGGTGTTATAGGGGGAGGACACGTCGACCTACCGGTACGGCTCGTAGGGGAACGGATCGGGGGCCACGACCGGGGGGTGCTGCGGCTGCGGGGTCGGCCGCGTCGCCGCGTGGAGCGCCGTGTAGCGGGCGGCGCTGGCGGCGAAGTTGCCCAGACGCCCGGCGGCTGCGCCCGTGGCCCCGGACGCGGCGGACTCCGCGACGGCACCGGCCGCCGATCGGGCTGCGGTTCCGGCCGCGAGGCGTCCGATCGTGCCGAGGATCGCCGGAAGTGCCTGGATCACTGCTGGACCTGCCCGTACTGCCGCTTGGCCCAGAAGTCGGACAGGCCCGCCTTGCTGGGGACGGTGTAGACGTTGCGCTGGGTGGCGCTCGCCTCGGGCGCGTTCTGGGAGTACATGGGGACCTGGACGGCGCCCTTGTGACCCAGGCGCTCCAGGACGTTGCGCCGGTTACCGGCCAGCGCGGCCTCCACCATCGACGGGCCGTGCTTGGGGACGAGGGTGCCCCGCTGGGGGTTGCCGGAGGTGTTGGTCCAGTTGGTGGCAACCGAGGTCCCCACCTTGGGGAAGTTGTGGCTGGTCTTGTCGGCCACTTCGGACTCCTTAGATCGCAGACAGCCAGGTGCGGCGCTGGTAGGTCTCGGCCGCCTGGCCGTTGGGACTGGGCAGCACGTGGCCGCCGGGGAGCAGGCGCGAGGATTCCGAGTTGGAGTAGCCGATAGTGCTGCTGATCACGGGTTCGAGAACCGATCCGGGCCGGTATCCGGCCTGTCCGGCGCCCTGCTGCCGGGTGTTGAACATGGCGGCGTTCCGGCGGGCGGACTCAGTGAATTCTGTGGTCCTACCGTCAGTCATTCCGCCTCCTTTCCCGGCGATGAACTTCTACCGTTTCCAGTGTAGATTTCGACCGCCCGGAAATTGGTATCCCGTCAGTCGACCAGGACCTTCAGCACCATGGCGGTCACGTTGCCCTCGGGCATCTTCGCCTCACTGAAGCCCGCCCGGAAGGAAAGGCTGATCGCGCGGGAGGCGACGAATGACTGGGCAATCGCCAGAGCTTTGACGGCCTGATTCACGGCCCCGGCGCCGATGGCGCGAAGGGAGACGTCCTTCCCGTCGTAGACCGCGTGGGACACAGCTGCTGCCAGCGCGTTCGCGTTGGACGAGGACTTCACTCGCAGGACGACCGAATTGCTGTCGGCGCCCGGCGCCGGGGTGTCGCTCATATGTAACTCCACTTTGGAACACGTTTTATTGGACGTAATTCCAGGGTAGGAGCGGAGCGATTTCCGTTTGTAATGGTCAGCCCCGACCAGGACGTTTTCCGGGATCGTTTCCTGGGAGGTGTTAAAACGCGGGGGTGCCGTACCCGGCCTGCTTCACCAGACGCTTCCAGTCGGAGAACCGCATGACGACCGGCCAATCGCCGATGGTCGCCTCTCCCTGCCCATTCAGCCGGACCACCAGATACGGGTAATCCCCTGGCGCGGTGGCCTCGACGGCCTGCTTCAGCCAGGCGCCGAGGTTCAGGCCGGTGCGGGCCTTGACCTCTCCGGAGAAACCGGGGGTGTTGAGGATGTCCTGACCGGAGCGCCCGGCCCCGGCGGTGTCGGCGAACGGCCAGATGTCGCGGACGTACTCGGCCGACACCTTCTGCGACCGCATCCCCCGGTCCTTGCGGTAGTTGCTCACCAGGCCCACGTCCCGTCCTTCACGAACGCCTCGGTGAAGTCGACCCAGCCCTCCGTCGAGCCGATCTCCGACCGCAGGATCGTCAGGCCGGGGCGCGGCTGGGGATGCCAGTTGTTCTCGCGAAGCCGTGTGCTCCAGTCCGGGCTGTTCTTCAGGGCGGACTTGACGGTCCCGACCCTCCAGTACACGCCGTAGTCCTCCGGCGTGTAGACGAAGAAGACGTGCGTCGGCGGCTTCTTGGTGTTCGGGGCGGTCACTTCATCTCTCCGTTCGCGGTGATGAACTCGTGGGTGACGTCGGTCCAGCCGTCCTCGCCGATGTCGAGCGGCACCATGCCGTGGGGGTTGACGACGACCACGTAGACCGAGACGGTGCCCATGACGCGGGCCGAGCTGAAGGTGCCGTTGGTCTTTAGTGCCGCGCTGGCGCGGCCCCTGGAGGTGTAGACCTGGGACTTCTTGTCGGTGGTGATGAGGTAGATCTCGCGGGGCAGCTTCTTGGTCACGCCGCTCCCCTTTCCTTGAGTCGAAGCATGAGCATGTCGGCGACCGACCGCAGCCAGGTCAGGTCGCGGTCGTTGGCGACCGACCACGACAGCAGGCCAGACGGCAGCGGGGTCTCGGTCGGGTGGGCCGGGCCGACGCCCGGCTTGGTGATGTGGACGAGCTGGCCGCCCAGCTGCTCGCGGATGGCGCGGGCCTCGTTCATGTGGCGGACGTCGGTGAACACGACGCGGCCGACGGGGTCGGGCATCCGCCGCAGAGCCGTTTCGATCCAGGCGCGCGGGTGGATATGAGCGCGCACGCCTTCGCCGAGGCCGATCAGCAGCTCGCGGATGTGGGGGTAGAGCGCCTTGGCCTCCTCCCAGCCGATCGAGTTGATGACCTGCTGTAGGCGGACCGTCTCGCCGTCCTCCACCACCAGGGGCGGATTCATGGCGTAGAGGGTGTCGCGCAGCGCGTCAGCGAAGGCGATCTTGGTGAAGCCGTGGTTTTCCACCAGGGCGTCGGCGAAGGAGTCCTTGCCGACGCGGGCGAAGCCGTGGAGTCCGAGAATGATCATGGCTGCCTCGAAAACAGAACCGCGATGGCTACCGCGAAGTAGATGTTGATGATCGCTTGAATTGCGGACATGATCACGACTTCCAGATGACGGCCAGGACGATGGCGACCCAGCCGATCCAGAAGGCCAGCAGGAGGTTGGCGTCGGCGTCAGTCACGGCTTCTCCTCCCAGCGCACCCGGAGCACGCCCTGGTCGTCGTGGCCGATCTTCAGCTCGCCGTCGCCGACGCAGTAGACGATCCAGGCGGCGAGCAGAAGGACACCGCCCACCACACCGAGCACGTACGCGAGGACGACCCACAGCCAGGTCATGCGGCCACCTCCATGTCCTGGAAGGTCGCCGGGGCATACTCCTTCAGCGCCTCCAGGACGACCTCGGCCAGCTTGCGGATCTCCCGGTTGGCCGACGGGTCCAGGCGCCGGGCGAGGATGTAGCGCCAGGCCGACAGGTTCGCGGTGATGACCAGGGAGGTGTCCGTCGACAGCGGCAGCCACTGGGCGGCGGTCTCACGGGCCTGCTTCAGCGGGACCTTCCGGCGGGTCAGGAAGTCGTAGACCTCGTTGTAACGCTCCAGCGCGAGGTCCCACCACTCGGCCATGTTCTGTTCCAGCTCGGGGTGCTCGGCCACGGTGGGGTGGATGGCGAAGGTGCGCGGCGGGCAGTACCGCAGCGACTCCACCGAGTAGGAGGCGTGCCGGTGGCGGGTCAGCTCGCCCAGCAGGTGCCGGGAGACGCCCTCCACCTTGAAGCTGACGCTGGCGTGCTCCAGCACGCTGTTGTGCTGCAGCTCGATGATGTGGTCCAGGTAGGGCCGGTTCAGCCGCGTCTTGGGGTTCGGCTTGTGGAAGCTCAGGTAACACAGCCGCCCGGCGAATTCGGCCAGCAGGTCGGCCGGGCGCGGCATGGTGTCCTCGAACTTCAGCGGGTTCAGCGCGTCGTAGACGTGCTCGGTCGCCACGGTGTACCCGGCGAGGGTCGCCTTCATCCCTTTCCTCCCTCGGTGTGATAGGTGAGTTCGTGGGCAGCCACGAGGACGACCAGCTCCGGCAGGGTCTTGACGCTGGGGACGTCCGGGTTGGTGCTCGGGCCCAGCCCGCCGTCGTAGTAGGCGAAGCTGCTGCCGTCGGTGTTGCAGTTGCGGCACTGGACGTCGACTCCGCAGTCCTCGTCGCCGGACAGCCGGTAGCGGGCCAGCCCGGCCAGCACCGTGGCGATCAGGTGTTCCATCTCGTGTTCCTGTTCTCTCGATCTGAGCGGCCGACGCGGCGGGTCAGCTCGCGGCTGACGAGGAAGTTCAGCCGCTCGGCGTTGGCGTAGCCGCTCTCCTGGAGCAGCCGTACCGCCTTGGCGTCGTTGTAGGCGTCCTTGGCGTCCTTGACCTCGGGGTCGGCCTCGGCCCCGGCCTTAGCCGCTGTCACGCTCTTGGCGGCTTTCGCCGCGATCACGTCGTTGCGCCGGACTTCCAGGACGGCCTCGGCGTACAACTCGTCGACCCGTGCTTTCGCCAGCTGGCCGCCGTAGAAGTTCACCCACTCCGTCAACTCCCTGAACAGGACCATCAGCTCGCCGTCGTCGACCTCGGTCAGGTCGCGCGGGAGCCTCGGCGGGTGCTCGTCGGGCCGCTCCGGCTCGTGCAGCTCCGCGAGCGCGCGGTCGCGCCGGGCCCTCGCCTGCCGCTCGGCGCCGCCGGTCGCGGGGTTCCTGCGGATCGTCCGCATCCTCGTCCTCCCAGCACTCGGCCGCCCAGGGGCAGCCCGAGCACGGCTTCTTGGTCTTGTTGTCGTGGGCGCGCTCGGGCTCGGGGCCGCCATTGAGCGCGATCTTGATCTCGCCCGCCTTGGCCAGCAGCGGGTCCAAGATGCGGTCCGACATGCGGATCGTGAAGCTCTTGGTCAACTGGTTGGCCTTGAACTCGTAGAGGAAGACCATCTCCTCTGCGTCGATCCCGGAACGGGATGCCAGCCAGAGGTAGATGTTGCCCTGCTTGACGTGGGGCGTCAGGGGGCGCTTCAGGCCATCCCACAGGCCGTCGAGATCCACGAGCTTCTTGCCGCTGCGGGTCTCGTGCGTGTGCTCGCTCAGCAGCTTCGGGGCGTCCATCCGGAGCGTCCCCTTGCCGATGGACTTGATCTCGATCAGCCGTTTCGGCACCTTGCCGTCGGCGTGGCCGTGGATCAGCGACGACTCATCGCCCAGGGTGACCTCGGCGTACTGCAGCGCCTCGGACCCGCAGGTCACGCACGACGGCGGCCGGAGGGTGATGTCGCGGTGAAGGTGCTTGCAGTTGAGGCACTTCCAGCGGCCCTCCAGCAGGCCCATGTCGTCCAGCCAGCCCTGCCACTTCGAGTGGATCGAGTGCCCCTCCTCGAAGATGGACAGTGTGCCGACGGCGAACTGCTCGCCCTTGATCGGGATCCCGGCGCGGGCGTCGCGGATCCGGTAGTACGTGGCGCGCGGGCACCAGTCGTCGTGGGCCATCTCCGAGGGGTGGATCACGTCCTGGCGCCGGTCGGTCGGCTGGTCGGCCTTGTTCAGCAGGTGCGTGCGGATGTCGGCCAGCAGGCCGCCGTCCTTGCGCGCGTTCACCAGGTCGGCCAGCCGACCGGCGGGCTTCAGACCAGCAGCTCGTCCTCGTCCTCGTCGTCCTCCAGCAGGAAGTCGTCCTCGTCGAGGTCGGGAATCTTCGGCGTCGGGGGATGCCACGTGATCTCCAGGTAGGGGTCTTCCTTGCGGGCGAACCGAATGTTGCGGCGGTCATGGGGGTGCATGCCGCCCCAGATTCCTGTCGCCTCGTTGTTGATCACGGCCCACTCCAGGCACGCATGTCGTAGGGGGCAGACCCGGCCGTCGGCGTCGCCGTTGCAGAACTCGACGCAGTCATCGGCCTGCTTGCGGTCGAACCAGGGGTCTTTGCCGCCGCGCCTGGGGGCCCGGAACTTGATGCACTTGGCGGCCTTGGCCTCGTTGCCGCCCCCGAACCAGTCCGGCGCCGGGATTCGAGGCTTGAGGACCACTACAGGGCCTCTTCCTTCAGCATGTCGTAGTCTTCCTGCGACAAAATGACCCAGTCCCGGTCACCCATCCGCAGGCCGAACCGCATCAACCGGCCGTTGTCGAGCAGGGCCTGCTTCTCGGCCTCCAGGAGGTCGGCGAGCCGCAGCGTGTACTGCTTGGCCGTGGTGTACTTCAGCTCCCACGACTCGGTCTCGTTGCGGACGTCGTTCTTACGAAAGTCGAGCGCCCCGGAGGCGGCGTTCCTGCTGCCGCCGATCTTGGCGGCCTGCTGGTCCTCCTGCCTCCGGGAGGCCCGGTGGAGCTTGCTCACGAGCGCTTCTTCCTCTGACGCCGTCGGCGCTCCACAACCCCGCGCATCCCATCGAGTCCGAGGATGATGAACAGGGCGAGGCCGAGGAACACGGCGACGTAGGTCTCGTTGTCGAAGTTCAGGTACATCAGTTGGTGCTCCGACGAGGCCAGTCGCAGCTCAGGCCGCCCTTGTAGACGCTGACGCAGGTCACGACGGTCCCGTCCGAGAGGTGAACCAAGGCCTCGTCGACCTCGCTGCCCTCGTACCAGGCCTCGGTGGTGATGTGGACCGGCGGCTTGGGGTTGTCGGCGACAGCCGGGGTGTTGCCGCAGGCGACGGCGGCAGCGAGCACGACGGCGGCGACGACGATGGCGCTCACGCAGGTCTTGATGTCGATCTTCATCAGCGCTTCCCTCCAAAGCTGCCGATCTTGGGCGGGGTGTACGGCTTGGGCTGCGGCACGACCGGCTTGACCGGCGTGAGCGGCTTGGGCGGGGTGTACGGCTTGACCGGGGTCAGCGGCCGGTTGGTTACGCGCGGCCGGTACGGCACGGGGATCGGGACGTAGTGGGTTGCCACCGGGTTGTGGTGGACGTCGTACTCGACCTCGATCTGCGTCCCGCCGGTCTGGTCGGCCGGGGCCTCACACCAGTCACCGGAGCTGTCGTCGCTGCACGCGGTCAGCCCGGCCGCCAGCGCGACGGCGGCGAGGGCTACGGTCGTCTTACGCGGCATTGGCTGCTCCGGTGATGAGTTCGCGGTCGGGCTTGGCGGCGGCTTCGAGGATGGCCAGCCGCAGTTGTTCCTGGAGATCGACCTCGGCGCGCAGGTCGTCCAGGAGCTTGTCCTTGCCGGGGCCCCAGCGGCGCTCGCCGATCGAGTAGTAGGAGCCGCGCCGCTCGACGATGTCGAACAGGACGCCGTAGGTCAGCAGCTCCTTGGCGGTGTCGTAGTCGCCCCGGTAGAAGCCCAACAGCGGGGCGTCGCGGAAGAAGAAATCGACGGTGGCGACCTGGCGCGGCGGGGCGCTCTTGTTCTTCAGCGTCCGCAGCTTGATCGTCTGGCCGACGACGACCTTTCCCTTGCCGGGGCGGGCCTCGATGATGTCCTCGTCCTTCTTGACCTCGACGCGGGCGTAGAAGCTGTAGTTCTTGGACTTGCCGCCGGGGGTGGTCTGCGGGGTGCCGTGCGGGGAGAACTGGCCGATGGCGTCGCGGTACTGGTTGATCATGACGCCGAGCAGGGGCCTCTCGGTTCCGTCCAGGGCGCGGCGGGTGGCGGCGCCGACCTTCCGGAAGAACTTGGAGTTGAGGCGGGCGCCGAGGGCCATGGTGGCCTCGTCCATGCTCTTTTCGGCCTCCTCGTCCGGCACCAGGGCCGGGTAGGAGTCGATGACGATCATGTCGACGGTCTTGGACTCGGCGAACTGGATGACGGTGTCGTAGGCCAGCTCCATCTGCCGGGTGTCGACGACCAGGACGCGGTCGTTGTCGACGCCGAGGGCGGCGGCCTGGTCGACGTCGTACGGCTCGGCGGCCACCCAGGTGGTGGTGAAGTCGGGGTTGCGCCGCTGGTTCTCGGCCACCGTCTTCAGCACGATGGCGGTCTTTCCCTGGGACTCCTTGCCGATGATCTCGACCCACTGGGAGACCGGCCAGCCGCCGCCGAGGATGACGTCGAGCCCGATGCTGCCGGTCGGGTAGCGACCGCCGAGCACCATTTCCGAGCCGAGGGCGATGGCGCCGTCGCCGTGCTTCTTGTTGATCTGCGCGATAAGGGCGCGAGCCTCCGGGGAAATGCTCACAAGCCGATTCACCAACCCAAGCTCGGGGAAAACGAAGACCGTGTGAGGAAACGCTACGAGCGCACCTCACACGGTCACAAGTTAGGCCCCAACTCGGAATTCGGACTTTCTCAGATCCGCCGCTCCCCGTGGTAGGGGCGGGCGTATCCCTCGTTGATCAGGTCGTCGTTCAGGCACTCCTGACCTGCACGGATGGTGCCGAGCCAGCGCCCGTACTTCTCGCGCGACTTTCGAGTGGCCAGCTCGATCTTCCCCTTGTTTCGGAGAAGCCAGCCGGTCGTGAAAATCGTGGCCTCCATTCCCATGGGGTCGGTCTTCTCGGGGCAGTTGAGTCCGTCGAGCCGGACCACGACTTCCGCGCTGGCCTTCACGTGGAATCCGATATCGACGTTCACCCGGAATGCGACGGTGTCTCCGTCGATGACGCGGACTACTTCGACGTCGGAGAAGTGCCACCACTCGACAGCGGCCACTGTTTCCGCCGGATTTCCCAGGCGGGGGGTAGCGGCCATTACTTCCCCTCCCCGTACAGATCGGTCTTCCACTCGTCCACGTGAGCCTCTTCCAGGTGGGACAGGGCCAGCTCCAGACGACGCCGCCAATCCTGGACTCGATCGCGCTGGGACTCGGGGATCTCCCGGCAGTACCAGGGACCGCCCTCGCGGCCCTGGATCCCCCGGATACCCGCCAGGGCGTCGTGCAGGTTGGCCCGCGCCCGCTTGAACTCGGTGGCCGCCTTGGTCATGGTTTCCCAGGGCGCGATGCGCTCCTCGTAGTCGGCCGGGCTCTCGCCGGGCCGCTTCTGCGGGCGCCTCATGCCGCCACCAGGTCGACCACGTCGCAGCCGCCCGCCGAGCACGCCAGCTCCTGGCTGCCGGAGGTCTGGTCGCCGTGCTCGTAGAAGGGCAGGTCGGCCCACCGCACTGAGGGGAAGGCTGCCACAGCGGCCTCGTAGGTGGCCTGGTCGACCTCCTGGTAGGGCGCCTGCTGGTAGGTGTGCTCGGCGTACGGCAGGAAGGAGACGCCGGACAGCTCGTCGATGTGCTCGAACACCCAGTCGCCGACCGCGTTCCACTCCTCGGTCTTGACGTTGATCGTCACCGAGGGCTTGTGCTCGCAGTAGTGCCGCTGATAGTCCAGCCACAGCTCCAGGTGCTGGATCGCCGTGAGGTCAGCGCGGGTGACGGCGCCCTTGGGCGCGGCGATCGGGAATGAGAAGACCCAGGTGGTCTCCGGCTGGGTGACGTCGTCCTCGTGCGGCACGCCGGAGTCGGCCATCAGCTGCGCGAGCGGGTCCTTCTTGTCCGCCCTGACGGTGCGGATGTAGTAGGGGGCGTGCCAGGGGTGGATACCACTGCTGACCTGGGCTAATTGACTCACAGTTCCGCTCGGCTTCACACACGTAATCGCGTGGCTGGCGGTGATGCCGACGCGGGCGGATTCGGCGACGTTGACCTGACGGGCGACCGAGCGGAGGATCTTCAGGGCGTTGACCCGCTGGTCGGCTTCGTAGGTGATCTTGTTGCCGAACACGCCGGTCAGGCTCACGCCCAGCAGACGCTCCTCCTCGGCGTTCTTCTTCCAGATGTCGCGAAGGAAGGGGAAGTCCGTCAGCGTGGCCTGCCAGGTGCCGAGCACGGTGGCCAGCTCGACCTTCCGGATAAGGTCGGGCATCTCGTCCGTCGGCCGGACGATCACCTCAGACAGGTTACAGAAGGAGAACGGGCGCATAACGATCTCGCTACAGGGGTTGCAGCCGTACTCGATCTGCGCATCACGGCGGCTCCAGCGGGAGGCCTGCTTCTGGGCCGCCGTCCGGTTGAAGATGCCGCGCTCCCCCGACCCGCTGGCGACCATGGCCGCCCAGTGCTCGTCGAACACCGGCCGCGAGATGTAGTTGTTGCCGTGGGTCTCGAACACCGCCGAGATGTTGGCCAGCGCGCGGTGCGGGTGGGTCTCCCACCACTCCCCCGCCTTGGCCTCGGCCAGCTCCTTGTCGCTCACGTCGGTGAGGGCGATCATCGCCGACCGGCGCACGCCGCCCACGACGACCACCGAGGCGATCTTGCACATGAGGTCGTGGACCTCGATCGGCCGCAGGCGGCGCCCCTCGGCCTGGTGCAGCAGATGGACGGTGAACTTCAGCAGCTCGGCCAGCGGCTCGGGGCCGGACGCCCGGCCGCCGAACGTCTTCAGGCGGCTGCCCGCCTTGCGGATGCTCGACAGGTCGTAGGCGGGCACCTCCCCGTCCACCCACACGGCCTTCAGGAACTCGCGGAATCCGGCGGCCCAGCCCTCCTTGCTGTCGCCGAACACGATCGTCTTGGGGACGTTCCAGCGGGTGATCGGCGCGACCGGCGGCAGCTTCTCGGTGTACCGGCGCTCCACGCTGTAGCCGACGCCCGTGCCGTTGAGCAGGATGTACAGCGTCTCGGAGAAGGCGGCCAGATCGTCCACCGGCAGGTAGGAGCAGTTGTAGCCCGCGATGTTGGAGCGCTCCAGTGCGGGACCGGCCGTCATGATGCCCCGCATGCTCGGCACGATGTCCAGGTTCTCGATCGCCTGGCGGATCTCGGCCACCAGCGAGTCGCTGGGCACGTAGTTCTGCTTGGCCTTCAGGTGGCCCAGCATGAAGTCCATGTACCGGCCGACGCTCTCGCGCCAGACCTCGCGGCGACCGAGGTCGTCGATGTACCTGCTGTACCGGGAGGTCGCGATGAAGTTTTCGTACGGAGCAATGATCGAGCCGTCAGCGGCAAGAATCGACATGAGGGGGATCACCTTCGTTGGCGTAATCAGTGACCGCCCGGCAGAGTTCGATGAAACGATCTTCCGGGAGGTCCCACTTCAAGCGGTTGATGTCCTTGTGGACGAACTGAACGTTTCCGGGGACGTAGCCCTTGGTGGAGTCGATCCGGTCCAGCGACGCGGTCTGCTCCTGCTCCAGGAGTCCCTGCTTGCCGAACTGGAGGGGCCAGCCGGTGTAGGCGCACTTGGCGCCCTGCTTGACCCACAGTTCGTCGAGGTATTCGATCGTCAGATCCCATTCGAGGGTTCCGCGCGCACGAGTGCGGGACTTGACGCGAAACTGGGCAACGAAATAGCCGGGGACGTGATTCCCGCCGCGCCAGTTCGCGTGGTTATTTCCCGCCATTGACTTGTGGGCGCAGGTGTGGCACCCGTACTTGTTCTCGCGGGCCCGCTGAGCCGAGATCGAGTACGTGGTCTCGCAGTCCAAGCACAACACGGTCCAGCGTGCGACGATCTTGTTGCCGCCGTACCGCTTGGTGCTCGACCGACCGAGCACCTTGTACCGGCCAAACACCTTGCCGGTCTGGTCCTCGCCCTTGTAGAGCGCGGGAAGGTACTGCCCCTCCGGGGGGTCCTCGATGAACTTCATGATCGGAAACTATGGGATGCGACCGACAAATCACCTACCACTACTTCACGTGGGCGATGATGTGCGCCGGGTTGTAGTTCGAGGTGCCGTCGTGGATCTGGCGGGCGGGGGTGACCTGACCGGCCTGGCCGGACGGCATCCCGACGCCGCCGGAGCCCGCCTGGACCAGGGGCCAGCCGCAGTCGAAGCAGCGAGCGCGAGCCTGGGTGCCCGGAGGAGCGCCGAAGTTCGTCGAGCCACATCCGGGGGCCCCGCAGCGGTCGGTCATCTGCGAGGAGGGAGCCTTCGCCAGGTGCTTGGCGATCTCGGCGTCCGGAACGCCCTGGACGGGCATCTGCGGGGCCTGGGGAGCGGGCGCGGGTGTCGGATCCCACCACGGGCGCGCGAGGGACGTCGGCGGCGCCTGGGGGGCCGGTGCGGGGGCGTACGGCGCGGCAGGGGCAGCAGGCCGGACCGCCGCGAGCTTGCGGGACCAGAAGTCGCTCATCAGATGTTCTCCGTGTACCGGATGACCTCGGCGTCCAGCAGGTTTGCCAGGACGACCAGCGCGCCGGAGCGGATCACCGAGTGGTACGTGTGGACCATCTGAGCTACGAGTTCTTCGCCGAGTGCATCGGCCGCTTCCTTCAGCATAGAGCGAACCAGGACAGTGGCCATCATTTCGGAAATCGCGTCCAGCTCGGGGGCCGCGCGCAGGGCGCGGGCCACGCGGAGCTTGCTCTCCTTGCGGGCCAGATCGGCGCCCTCCTCGTTCGGGGGGATCTTCCCCAGCTGGCGCAGGAGGTCGTCGGCCATCTTGTGCGGGTAGCCGTCGAACACGACGCGCTGAAGCAGCAGTTCGGGCTCGGCGAGCAGGTTCATCTTCACGGGGTCTCCTTGATCACTTAGCGTCACTCCAGCGTTCGACGGCGTGGATGTCGACGGTCAGAGGTACCTTGACCAGCTTCTGGATGCCGGGGCCGACCATCGCGTCCAGGAGGGCGGCCTTGGACTCCTCCACGAGGTGCTTGGGGGTGTGGACGCCGACCTCGTCATGGACGGTGCGGGTCATGTGGGCGCCTGCGGGGTGGTTGCGGCGCCAGCGGATCATCGCCAGCTTGATCAGGTCGGCGGCGCTGCCCTGGATCTTGCTGTTGAACAGCTGGCGCTCGGCGGCCGAGCGCTTCTCGTCGTCGCGGCTGCGAAGCTCCGGCATGCGGCGGACGCGGCCGAGCAGGGTCGTGGTGTGGGGGTACTTCTGGCGCCGGGCGGTGTCGATGACGTGGGCCTTATAGGCGTAGACCTCGGGGAACTCGGCCCGGTGCTTCTTCATGTGCTTGCGGGCCTCGTTGACCGTGATCTCGGCCATTTCCGCGACGGTGTCCGGGCCCGCGCCGTACACGATGGCGAAGTTCAAGCCTTTGGCGATCGAGCGCAGGTCCGGCCGGTTGGCCTTGACCTCGTCCGGCGGCAGGGCGAACACGAGGGCCGCCGTGATGGTGTGGGGGTCGATCCCCTTCCAGAAGCCGTCGAACAACGCGCCGTAGCCGATGAAGTGGGCGAGCATGACCAGCTCGATCTGCCCGTAGTCGGCGATCAGCTCCAGGTAGTCGTCCTCGGCGCGGAAGGCGCTGCGGATCTTCTTGCCCTGCGGGGTGCGGACGGGGATGTTCTGCAGGTTCGGGCTGGAGCTGGACCAGCGGCCGGTGCGGGCGCCCATGGGGTTGAAGCGGGCGTGGACCCGGCCGTTGATGATCAGGCAGTCGTCCTCGTCGGGGTGGAGGAGGGCGTCCACGTAGGTGCCCTTGAGCTTGTCGTCGCGCTGGTAGTCGAGCATGGCGTCGACCGCCGGATGGCCCTTGTACTTCTTCAGGGAGTCGGCGTCGGTGGACCAGTCGGTGATCGTCAGCTTCTCGCCGCGCCGTTTCTTCTTCACCCCGCCATCGGTGAGTTTGACGGGCTTAAGGCCCAGGCCGCCCTGCTCCTTCGGGCCCCAGAACACCTGGGCCTTCTGCGGGGGGCTGTTCAGGTTGAACTCGCGGCCGACGGCGCGGTAGATGCGGGCCTCGTGCTCAACGAGGGCGGCGGTCAGCTCGCGCTCCAGCTCCTCCAAGACGGCCTTGTCGACGGGGTCGCCGTAGGCGGCCATGTCGATGACCTCCTCCAGCAGCTCCATCTCCATGTCGAACAGGTCGCGCAGGCCCTGCTTGTCGATGAGCGGGTCGTTGTGCTTGTACAGCAGCCAGCCGAGTGCGGAGTCGGCGTAGGAGTAGCGGGCGACCTTGCGGAAGCTGTGGGCCTCGACGCGGCGGCCGGTGTCCTCGGTGTCGTAGGCGATCTTGTATAGCTGCTTGATCCGGGGCTTGAGCCCGTTCAGCCTGTTCTCGTCCAGCAGGACCGAGGAGGTGTAGGTGTCGTGATACGGCGGCGGGGGGATCTTGCCGCCGTAGTACTTGGCGACCGAGCCGACGTCCATGGGCAGGGAGTGGGCGCCCTTCTCCCGATCGCTGAACAGCAGCGGCTCCAAGGCCTCGAAGACCTGGGAGGGGCGCAGCTGCTCCGGCGCGGTGGACCAGACCGGAATCTTCCGCTTGCGGATCTTGCCGGTCTTGGTCTCGTACATCTCGACGCGCTCGCCGATGATGCGGTCGCCCTTGATGTGGCCCATGGGGATCGTGACGGCCATGCCGTAGGTCGCCAGGGAGATCCACGAGACGGTGTTGTGGGCGGGGATCCCCCGGTACGGGGGGATGGACTCGATGTCGAAGAAGAACGCGCCGTGGCGGGAGAAGTGCCGGACGACGTGGTCCAGATGCTCGGTGTCGAGGACGATGCTGCGGCTCAGCATGGCGTGGTGGGGCCTTCCTGGGACACCACAGCCCGCCACCACGGACCAGGAGAGACATGGTGGCGGGCTGCGGGGGCTGGGGTCAGGAGATCTCGTCGACCAGTTCCTCAAGGTCCTCGCGAGAGGTGACCTTGATCAGCGACTTGTCGTACTTCTTCTCCTCGAACTCCGCGATCTCGTCGTCCGACAGCGGGGTGATGTCGTAGTACTTCTCCAGGTCGGTCTCGCTGGTGGCCTGGAGGTTGTATTCCGTCTTCGTCCCCTTGCCGGTCTTCGTGATGGCCCAGTACAGGCCGTCCTTGTCGATCGGACCGGTCCGCTTGTTCTTGTTCAGGCCCTCGATCTTCTGCGCGACCTTGATGCCGGTGGTCCACACCACCAGCTCCGGCTTGGCCGGGTCGGAGAAGGAGATGATGTTGAACGGCACCCTGGCGCGCGGCTCGTCGCCGATGTCGCACAGCGGGCAGTCCTCACCCAGGCAGACGTGGGACTTCTTGCCCGTCGCCTCCTGGATCCAGTGCTCGTAGTACGTCGTGATCGGCTTGTTCTCGACGAACTTGATGATGATCTCGTCGTTGTCGCCGACCTTGAAGTTGTCGGCGAACTTGGCCTTCTTGACCTTGCTGTGGAACTCGTCCCAGCCGCCCTCGCCGTCGTCGTCGCGGTTGCGGCGGCGGGACCGGCGGCCCTCGCCGTCCTCGTCGCGGGACCGGCGGCCACGGGACGGGCGCTCGGAGTCGCCTCGGCCGCCGGGGCGGCGGCTGGCGGTCCGGGACCGGCGCGTGGGGCGCTCCTCCTCGTCGTCGTCGTCGTCCTCGTCGTCGTCGTCGTCCTCGACGGCGGCGCGGCGGGAACGACCGGCGGGGTGGCGACGCTGGGCGGCGGCGCGCTCGCGGCGGGCCGGGGGCTCCTCGTCCTCCTCTTCCTCGTCGTCGAGGTCGTCGTCCTCGTAGTCCTCGTCCTCGGGCTCGACGTCCCGGCTGCGGACCGGCCGCTCGTTGCGGCGGGCGACGTTACGGGGCATGTGGTTCCCTTTCGCTGTGCGCGGTGGTGGGGGATGTCCGGCGGGTGGTGAAGCTGTGGTGGTTACCCGCGACTACGGGACTTGCGGCTGCGGCGGGGCCGGTCGACCAGCTCGTCCACGTAGGTGTTCTCGTTGGCGGTGATCTGGGAGACCTTCTCCAGGTCTTCCTGGACGTGCTCGGTCAGATCGGCGTCGATCTTGTCCAGAACTTCCAGGATGTTCTCGCCGTCCTCGAACTCGACCTCGGCCCAGACCTCGAAGCCGATGCTCTCGTAGTTGCCGAGGTGCGGCTTGTGGGTGATCTTCTTGCCGACCTTCACGACCTTCATGCGGCGCTCCTGGCGGCCTTCTCCTTGGCGACCAGGTCGGCGAACAGCCGCTTGGCGCGGGCGGTGAAGTCGGTCTCGGTGATCGGGCGGGCGTGCGGCTCCAAGATGCCCTCCTCGAAGGCGATCTTCACCAGGCCGAGGATCTGCTCGCGCGTGTACAGGCGGCGCCTGCCGTGCTTGGCGCTGATGGCGTCGCGGGGGTCCTTGCCGTTGAAGACCGCCGTCGGCTTGGGGATCCAGCCGTTGGTCTCCCACTTGCGGATGGTGTCGGACTGGCGGTTCAACGCGCGAGCCAGGGCGCCGATGCCGTAGAACTTCGTGGGCTTACCCGCGACCATGTAGATCTTGGGCTTGACCCCGGCCAGCGGGTCCGTGGGGGCGGACAGCTGTGCCTTGACCGGCTTCCAGGGGAGGACGGCGGCTTCTTCGCCGAACTCGGGGAGAGTGGTCACTTACAGTCCCTTCAGGGCGGGTGTGGTGGTTACGTCGATCAGCGAGTCCAGCTCCTCGTTGGTGAGCAGGCCTTCCTGCTGGAACCGGTACAGGTTCTCCTGGACGAGCACTTCGACGACCTGCTTCTCGAACAGGTCGGCGACGATTCCCTTCCGCTCGGCCAGCTCGCGGGCACGCTCCTCGTTGATCGTCCGGCTGACGCGGATCTCTCGGCGCCAGCCGGTGTGGGTCTTGCCGGACGGGTCGACGAAGTAGTCCGACTCGTCCAGCTCGACGTCCCGGTGCCCGTTGGCGGCTTCTTCGCCATGGGCCTCGGCGTAGGCCAGCAGCTGGGGCTTCAGCTCGTTCAGCCGCGCCTCGATCTGCTTGGCCTGGTACTGGAGGGACTTGTACTGGCGGTAGAGCCGCTTCATGCGCGCGAGTTCCAGGGCCTCGGCCTTGGCGTCCGTTTCGGACATCTGGGAGGTACGGGACACTCGGCGCATCTGGGCGATCTCCGTCGCTAGTTGGGATGTTCCCCCAGGGGGGATGAACGCTACTCCTGTTTCAGGTGGTCCGCAACATAGGATTTGGGGAAAGAGTTGGGAATTCACTGACGAGTTGGGATGTGCTCTGACCAGTCAAGATGTGTCAGTGTAGATCGCTAACGTGTCAAGTACTTGCTCACCTTTAAATACGTCCAGGACGTCCGGTACTTGGCCCGGAATGGTCCAGGGAATGGACGGCGGACGCCCCCGCGCCGACGTATTGGACGAGCCGTGCAACAAAAAGCGGCCCCGGCCGGAGTACGAGACTCGGCGGGGGCCGCAGGCTGCTGAGCTGCGGCCCTATCAGTACACAACCCGGATGGTTGAGACTTCAAGGGCCGGAAGGCCCAGCCTTTTGCAGTTTGAAAAAGCTACGTTTTTGCAGGTTGCTACGGGCCCACGGGGGTGTCGGCCACAGGATCGACGTCCACCACGACCACCGCAGGCTCCGGCGTGGGGCTCGGCGTGGGGCTCGGGATAGGGCTCGGCGACGGCGACGGCCACAGGCTCGGCGACGGGCTGTGGCGCAGCGTGGCGCGCACGACGGCCGGGCGGCGGTAGGCGATCGGCGTGACGCTGACTGCGGGCGGGCGGGTGGTCACCGCCGCCTCCACCGTCGCGGCCACGCTCGGCGCCGGAGAATGCATGTGGGTCAGCTCCACCTGCGGGTTGGCTACGGCGACCGCGCTCGCCGCCGCGCCGATTCCCAGCAGTCCTGCCACGACGGCGGCGCCGGACTTGATCCGGCTGACGAACGACCAGAAGCCCAGCTGCTCGGCGCGGTGCTTGGCCTTCTCGCGGACCTCCGGCGGGGTGGTCGGGTCGGCGGCCAGGGCCTCCTCGGCCCGGCGCGCGGACTCGACGACGGACAGGAAGCTGCTGTGCAGCGGCGCGGTGTCGGTCCCCGAGTGCTCGCGCAGCTCGGACAGGAACGGCTCCCAGCGCCGCAGCAGGCGGGTGATCTCGCTGGCGTTGGGCTTCTCCCCCGGCGCCCTCATCCGGCGCTGGATGGCCTCATGAGTCTGGCCGCGCATCTTCAGCTCGGCGGCGAAGATGACGATGGCCTCCTCGCACAGCTGATGCCGTTCCTTGATCAGCCGCTGCTCGGCCGACAGTGCGGCCACGATGGTGAACAGGTCCTGGTTGTCCAGTGCGTCCAGGCTGCCCGTGCGCAAGGCGGGGATGTGCTCCCCCACTTCCAGGATCATGTCGACGACCTCGATATGACGCCTGTGCGGCATCAATCCCCCTTACCCCTGGCCGGGGGCCTCTTGGTCGAGGCCCCCGGCAGTCTGTGCGTGGTGATGAGTGCCCGCCGGGCGCGCGTGCCGCCCCTGTGGTGTCGGGGGCGTCCGGCAGGCCACTAACAGTTAACATCCCGACCTGTGGGCCGTAAACGTTACGTAAGGACCGAAAGTTACAAGATCGTAAGTAGTAACGGACGTGTTCGGTCCTGACCTGCACTGCTCGACATGTCGATCACCTGCGTATATGTGGTGCCAGGTATAGACATGTCACCGCATGGTAACAGCTGCTCAGGCCTGGCCCGAAACCCGTTTCCTGAAGTCGTACAGGTGGACCAGCTTCCCCTTGTGCCGGTCGCGGGCCCAGCAGGGGATCCGATCGTCGGCCAGGATCTGCTCGGCCAGCGCGATCGTGTCGTCGATCAGGCGCAGCGCGGGGATACGCTCCCCGGCGCGCATCCGCTCGTAGGTCTTGCGGTACTTCTTCTTGATCCTCGTGACGGCCACCTCGCCGCTGGGGGTGTCCAGCACGCGCGCGATGGTCGATCCGAGGTAGTGGTCCTCCTCCACCAGCTTCCAGACCCACAGGCCCAGCATCTCCTCGGCCATCGACAGGTCCTCGCGCAGGGACTCGACGTACATGACCATGTACTCCAGCACGCCCAGGTCGTGGAGCGGCTCGGGGTACTCGTGGCCGACAGCCATGAGGAACCGGTGCGCCTGGCTGTGCTCGGCCGAGTATCCGCTCAAATCGCCTGAATCCACCAGTTTACCTCCTAGATGTCTCAGACATCGTACGAAGTGATAAACGGCCATGATGCAACCGTTTTGATCAACTGGAGGTAAAGCTTCGGTCACGCAGCGAGAACAGCCTCCACGTGCTCGGTGAGCGACCCCACCGTGTCCTCGATCTCCCCGCGCGCGTCCGCGCCGACGCCGTCCACCGCCGCCGCGCCGACCTTCTTGCGCAGCTCCAGGCGCTCGTAGGCGCGCTCCTCGATCGTCCCGGCCGTCACCATGTCGATCACCTGCACCTCGGCGTGGGTGCTGGACGCGCGCACGTGGCGGTGGTTGATCTGGGCCCGCTGACCGGCCGACCGCGCCGGATCGACGTTGATCAGATGGGTGGCGATCGGGATGTCCACGCCGTAGGCCCCGGCGTGGGACATGAGGAAGATCCGCTTGGTGGGGTCGGTCTGGAAGCGGTTGACCGCCGCCTGCTTCTGCGCGGCGTTCATCTCCCCGTGGTAGACCACGGACTGCTCCGGCCAGGTCTTCTGCAGGCGGCTGACCATCCCCCGGAACCGCGAGACGATGATCACCTTGGCCTCTGGGTTGGCGAGGATCGCCGGGACGGCGGCCACCAGGCGGTGCATCTTCGCCGAGTCGCCCACGTTGTCGAGCAGCCCTTCGTCGACCTTGGCCTTGGCGTACGGGCTCGGGGAGTCGGCCAGCAGCTTGGGGTCGTCGAGGAACTGCTGGGCGGCCAGGTGGACGGCCATCACCCGCCCGGCCGTGGTCTTCTCATCCGGCTCCCCCCGGTAGTAGGCGCCGAGGTCCAGACTGGTGCGCGCGGGCAGCGACTGCAGCTCGTAGGCCAGGTCCTCCATGATGTGCCGGTAGGCCACCTGCGTCTCCGGCCCCATGTGGACCGTCCACCGGCCGTGCTTCACCTTCGGCATGTGCGGCGCCACCTCGGGGTCGGTGGTCCGGCGCCGGATCAGCGCCGGGGCGACCTTGCGGTGCAGCACGTCCATGTTCTTGTAGCCGACGACCTTGCCCCAGTGATTGCGCTTGAGGTAGGCCCGGTCGAACGCGAGCGCCTGCTTCTCGTCGTCGGGGTCGCCGAGGATGGTCACGTCCACCCAGGCCATCAGGTGAAGCAGGTCCTCCAGGATGCGGTCCACGGGGGTGCCGGTCAGCATCAGGCGCCAGGGCGCGGTCAGGCGTCGCACCGCCTTGGTCACGTCGGCCGCCGGATTCTTGATCGCCGTGCCCTCGTCGAGCACGATGAACGCCGCCTTCATGCGGCGGAACATCCGCAGCTCGTTGGCGACGGTCTGGTACCCGGCGATGACGTAGTCCGGCCGGGTCTCCTCGATCTGCTTGTACAGCTCGCGCCGCTGCTCGGGGCCGCCGTCGAGCACCACGGCGTAGCGGTCCTCGGGCACCAGGAACGTCTCGCCCTGGCTGGTGATCTCCTTGGTGGCCACGTCGGTGTGGCGGGCGATGGCGGCGGCCCACTGGAGCTTCAGGCCGGACGGGCAGACGATCAGCGCGGGACCGGCGTCCCCGCCGACCTCTCCCCTGGCGATCAGCTCCTCGGCCGCCGCGATGGACAAGATCGTCTTGCCAAGTCCCATGTCGTAGGCGAGCAGCAGGTTGCCCCGGTCGAGGAAGTAGTCCAGGTCGGGGTCCTGGTAGGAGGCGTGCAGGGTCGTCAAGAGCATGAGAGGGGTCCTCGTCAGGGGCGGTAGAGCAGCGCGGGGACGGCACAGGAGTTGACCAGGTAGCGCAGGCTGCGGCGGGAGAAGTTGCCGGGGTCGAAGCCCTCCAGCCAGCCGCGCTCGGCCTCGATCGGCCGGTAGTCGACGATCGAGTAGCCCAGGCCCCGGCCGCGCCAGCGCGCGGAGGTGTCGACGGCGGCCTTCCGGCCGGGGCTGTCGTTGTCGGGGAAGTGGACCAGGTGGTCGGTGCGCTCCAGGATC
Source organism: Microbispora sp. NPDC049633 (assembly GCF_040675265.1). Lineage (NCBI taxonomy): Bacteria > Bacillati > Actinomycetota > Actinomycetes > Streptosporangiales > Streptosporangiaceae > Microbispora > Microbispora sp. NPDC049633. The sequence goes on along the minus strand of NZ_JBFAOO010000002.1, from coordinate 40,463 downwards.
AGCCGCATCTGGGCGTCGGAGATCGAGGCGCCGTAAGAGGCCAGGGCCCACTCCAGCCCGGCCGAGGCGATCAGGACCGCGTCCAGCGGGGATTCGACCAGGATGATCCGCTCGCACCTCGGCGGCAGGGCCCACAACCCGAACAAGGTGTGGGACTTCTTCAACTTCGGGGGGTGGTTCTCGAACCAGCCCGATCCCTTGGCCTGCCAGCCCATCAGCGTGCCGGTCTCATCCCGCACCGGCAGGATCCAGGCCTCGCGCGAGGTGTCCCACAGCACGCCGTACCGCGCGCACGCCTCGGCCGTCAGCCCGCGCTCCCGCAGCGCCCAGTCCGGCGGGTCGACGAACAGGGCCATGCTGGCCTCATTGACGATCTTCGTGGTGTCGACCTCGGGCGTGGCCTTCTTGGCCAGCATCCGCTCGACCCGCTTGATCGTGCCCTGGGCGCGGATCCAGGCCACCGCCTCCTCGCGCGAGCACTTGGAGACGTACTCGACCAGGTCGGCGAAGGTGCCCCGGAAGCCGCAGCTCCAGCAGCCGTGCAGGCCGGTGTTGATGTTCACCGAGTAGGAGGGGTGGCGGTCCTCGCGGCCGACGTATTCGAGGTGGGCCGGGCAGCGCACGGTGGCCTCGCCGGACTCGTCGAGCCGGATGACCTCCAGGCCGAGCTTGCCGAGGGCGTCCACCACGTCGCCGGGCACGACGTTGACGATCGCGTCCCAGCCCTCGGTGAAGACCTGGCGGCGGCGCCTACTCATCCCAGTCGCCCCCGGCCGACCCGAACGGGTCACCCTCCAGCTCCTCGAAGGAGACCGGATCCCAGCACCACTGGTAGAAGACCTCCATCGGGCTCGCGTTGCGGGCCGTCAGCAGGCGCATCTTCTTGATCTCGGGGTCCTCGGTGTTCTCCACGCCGATCACGGCGTCGGAGTCCTGGACGAACGAGGAGGAGTAGCCGATCGAGAAGGTCGACAGCTTCTTCCCGGCCATCTTGGATTCCAGGGCCTGGGTCGCGATGACGATGGGGATGCCCAGCTGCTGGGCCATCCTCTTGAGGCCACGGGTGATGTTGGTCAGCGCCTGCGGGGATCCGGACGGCTCGCCGTTCTCGTCCTGCATCATGTAGACGCCGTCCACGAACACGATGTCCGGGCCGATGGCCTCGATCTTCGCGCGCAGGCCGGTCAGCGTCAGGACTGACTGGGCGTCAGCCGTCATGTGGAAGTCCGGCATCGACTCCATCTGGGCGATGGAGCGTTCCAGGCGCTTCCAGTCGGCGGGCTTCAGCGTGCCGTTGCGCAGCCGGGCGTGGGAGATTCCCGCGCGGGCGGCGTCCAGGCGGTCGCTCTGCTCCCAGTTGGACATCTCGAAGCCGACGAACAGCGGCGTCTTCCCGCTCTCCTGAGCGGCCTTGGCCATCAGGAGCAGCGCTGTCGACTTGCCCGCCTTGGGGGGTCCGACGAACGTGATCAGCTGGCCGCCCTCGAAGCCCTGCAAGGCGGCGTCGATCGCCGAGAAGCCCGACGGGATGCCGCGCAGGCGCCCGTCCAGCTCGGCCAGCTCGCGGTAGCGCGCCAGCCGGTCGGCGCCGTTCTTGGTCAGGTTGATGTCGGCCGAGGTCATCGTGGCGCGGGCGACGTCCGCCAGCACGCCGTGCAGGCGCGCGGTGACGCCCTCCAGGTCGCCGCGTACGTGCGCGCTGGCGGCGTCGGTGAGCGCCATCTCCAGCAGCGACAGGCTGCGGTGGCGCACCATCCGGTCGACCAGGTAGTCCAGGGTCTCCGGCGTGGCCAGCAGCTTGTAGGTGGGGTAGTCGGCCTTGACCACGCCGATCGTCGGCACGTTGCCGTACCGGCTGACGTGCTCGGTGAGCATCTTCCAGACCTGGGCCGAGGCCGGGTCGGTGAACCACTTCGGGCCCACCCCGGCGCGGGCGGCCGGGGCGATCTGGCCGGTCTCGATGACCTTGGAGATCAGCAGGCGCTCGGTATCCATCAGAACCGCCCCATCTGCTGGACGTTCGCGGCGGTGACCAGGCGGCCCCACCGGCCGTACAGAGCGGCGTGGTCAGCCCGGCCGGTGTAGATGACTGAGACGTACGGCATGGTCGCCAGGCGGCGCGCGAGCGCTCGGGGCTCGTAGGCCCACACGCGCTGCGCCGGTACGTCCTCGGCGTCGAGCCAGCCCGCCAACTGCCCGGCGAACTCCTCACCCTGAGAGGTGATGACCTCGATCTGCAGGTGCAGGTTCCACACCATGTGCCACATGACCTTGACCACCAGGTCATCGAGGTCCCAGTCGGACACCGTCGCCCGTCGGCGGCGCAGCATCCGGGGCTTGGGGAAGTGCTGGTTCTGGTGGGCGATCAGGTCCTCGAACTCGACCAGGACCTTGGGGGCGATCGAGTTGTCGATGTCACCGTGCTCCATCAGGCTGCGACCGCCTGCTGCTCGCGGACCCAGGTGATGTTGTGCCGGATCTTCCAGATGGTGGACGTGCTCACGCCGTGCTCGGCCGACAGCTCGGCCAGGGTGGCCGTGCTCGCGCGGATGGCGTCCACGGCCTCCCAGGTGAGCGGAGAGCGGTCGCGGGCGGCCTTGGTGATGCGGACGACGGCGGCGGCCCGAACGGCCGGGTCGCGCTGCTTGGGGCCCTTGCTCCGCGTCAGGTGGGCCGGGTTCCAGCAGCGGTCCTCGCCGCAGGAGTGGCGGACCTGGCGGCCCTTGGGGATCGGGCCCACGTAGATGCGCCAGGCCCAGCGGTGCGCGAGGTCGTAGTCCCCGTCGACCATGAGCTGGCCGTACCGAAAGGAGGTCACCGAGCCGTACAGCCAGCAGACGTTGGGGTCGAAAACGGTCTCGCCGTCGGCGTTGACGATCAGCGGCGCGTTGGTGCGGCGGCGCAGCCGGTGCAGGGCCTTGCCCAGGTGCTCGGGGGTCTCGTCGTGGCTGTCGGACAGGGTCATCGGGGACTCCTTGGAACTGGTGAGGGGGAGGTCAGGCAGCACGGCGAAGGTCCCGGCCGCCGAGGGTGACGCTGGTGAATGCCTCCTGGACGAAGGACTCCATCGACGGGTTGTAGAGGTCGCCCCACTTGGCCAGCGGGGTGTTGGAGTTGACGACCGTCGGGAAGCCCTTGCGGAAGCGGGCGCGCAGCAGCTTGTCGACCTCGTCGCGGGCGAAGTCGCTGGCGGTGTGGTGCTCCTTGCCGACGTCGTCGACCCCGGCCAGCGGGGCGTTGTACATCCGGCGCTTGAAGTCGTCGATCTTCCAGTAGCGGTCGATCGCGCGGGGATCCCCGGCGTTGACCATCGGCGACAGGCTGATCTGCTCCAGCAGCTTGCCGATGTAGTCGGACATCGTCGTGAAGACGAACACCACGTTGTGGCGGCGGGCGGTCTCCATGACCGTGAGCGCGGTCAGGGTGGTCTTCCCGGCGCCGGGGGTGCCGATGAGGGCCAGGCCCTTGCCGATCAGCTCGCTGAAGTCCGGCACGGAGCTGGCGGCCCAGCGGTCCGGGAAGGACTCCACGAACTCCTTGGCGGCGGCCAGCGCCATCTCCGAGGCGCCGTTGTAGGGCTTCCACTGCGGGAGCCGCAGCGCGCGGTACTTGGCGGGGACGCCGGACGGCTTGAGCCGCCGGGCGAAGATGTCGTCGGGGATCACTCGAAGCTCCTCATCCAGGCCTCGGCGTCGAACTCGCCGTCAGGCGTGGCGAACGGGTGCGGGGTGTCGGCGGGGGCTTCCCAGTCCTCGGGCCGGAAGTTCTCGGGCCTGGAACGCTCCAAGTCGATCCGGCGCTGGGCCTCGGCCAGGAGCCGGGCACGCTTGCCGAGGAAGTCCATCCAGGGCACGGCGCCGGGGCTGCGCAGCTTGGAGTTGGACGCGTAGGCCTCGATCATGTGGCGGATCTGGTCGGGCGTAGCGCCCGCCTTCTTCCACCGGTTGAACGTGGCGGCCAGTGCGGCCCGGTTGGACACGTCCAGGCCCTGCAGCTCCCCCAACTCCACCATCCGGCGGGCGAAGTGGTCGGCCAGCCCCATCCCGGTGTCGGAACCGGGGCTGCGGGAGCTGCGCCGGGCGCGTTCCGCGAGGCCGGGGATCTCCTCGTCGCCGAACAGGAACTCGCCGGGAGCCTGGATCTCCTCGGCCGGTGGCGTCTTCTTCTTCCTGGCCCGCCGACTCAGCGCCTTCGGCGCTGAGTGAAGATCTTCTTCTTGTTCTACTTCTCTTGTTCTACTTCGTGTCCGCTGTGGCGTACGGGGGGTGTCCGCTACAGCGGACAGGGGGGGTACGCTCTGGCGTACCCTGTCCTGACCTGCGGTTTCTTCGCCAGGGGTGCTCTGACCTGCGGCGTTGTCCTTCCGGCGGGCGTAGTAGTCCCGCATCGACCGGATCCCGGTGTAGCCGTCCGGCGGCTGGTGGTGAACGACGTAGGCGTTGGCCATCTGCGAGCCGTTGGTCCGCCTGCGGACGATGACATCCACCGCGCCGATTTCCTGAAGTTCGGAAAGGTATCGGTCGACTGATGCGGGCCTGTTGAAGCCGAGCATTTCGGCGAGCGTCGCCCGGCTCGGCCAGACGTTCCGGTCGTCGCGGTCGGGATTCACGTGGGCGGCGAGAATGCCGTACAGGGCCTGGGCCTGGGGGGTGGTCGAGAACATCACCCACAGCGGGACCATGGCGAACGGTGCAGGCTGACGACCTCCGACGATGTGGATCTCGGCGTCGTCCGCCGGATTGAGTTCGGAAGGATTGTCTGCAGCCACTATTTCGACCCTCTACTTAATATTTGAAACGAGAATTGCTTTTCCAGGGGAATCGGCTGTAGCGTTTTCACGTCACTCGCGGTCGGAATCCCTTCCTCCGATCCCTTGCGAGGCGTGGTGTGGTATCAGGGCCCAACCGGTGTCGCCTTTCCGCCGGTTGGGCCCTTTCGCGTTCATCCGCCGAAGGCCCGGACGGTCACGTAGACCGCGACCAGGACGCCGACGGCGAGCGCCGCCAGCACCGCCCAGATCACACAGCCGCAGCCGATCTCGGCCCGGCCGGGCTCGGTGTCCCCGTGCATCAGTCGGCCTCGTATTCGGCCAGCAGGGCCTCGAACGCGGCCCGCGTCATGATCTCCTTGACCTCGCCGTTGCGCGGGCGGCCACGGCCGGGCACGAGCCGGACGGTCTGCTTGTTCGGGTCGTGGTAGACCGTCACGTCGTCGCTGGCAGTGTCACGCGGCTTGCCGCGCCTCTTGGGCTGCTCCGGCGATGCGGGGGCCTCAGCGGGCTTCTCAGCCGCGCGCAGAAGGTTCTCCTTCGCTCGGTCGATGATCTTGCTGTAGCCCTCGATCTGCTCGGCGTGGTACTTCAGCGCGAGCGTCAGCGGCCGGTAGCGGACCTCGGCGCAGTTGATGGCCGCGTTGCGCTCGTCCTCCAGCGTGAAGGCCTGGACGGCCAGGGCCAGCGTGCGCTCCAGGTCGGGGAAGCGCTCGTCGTCGGACGGGCCGTAGACCTGCTCGACGGCGGCCTGGGCCTCGTCGGGATTGTCCAGGTCGGCGACGTTCTCGATCTCGTGGCCATGCTTGTCCAGCAGCCGCTGGCGGATCGACTTTCCGGGCTCCTCGACGACCTCGGCCGAGGTGACCCCCAGCTCGACCTCGTCCTCGGTCAGCTCGCCGGTCACCTCCGGATCGTCGGCGGGCACGTCGTCGTTCTCGCCGTCGTCGGCGATCTCGGAGGTGTCGTCGTCCACCGGCTCGCTGTAGCCCAGGTCCTCCAGGCCCATGGACAGGTCCAGGACGGGGAAGCCCTCCCCCACCGCGCGGTCCAGCAGCTCGGCGGTCAGCTCGTCGGGGGCGTTGTCGGCGTCGGGGCCCCACGACAGCAGCAGGTAGGGCTCCTCACCGCGCGAGCGGGCCCTGCCAAGGACGTCCATGGTCATGTTGACGATGCCGATGCCCTCGTCGTCGATCACGTCCTCGGCGTCGTCAGCGATGCCCCGGCCCTTGCGGCCGATCTTGTCGGTGGTGATCGCGGTGTAGGGCTCGCGGACCTCGTCCAGCCAGTGGGCGACGTGGACGACGGCGTCGGTGGTCGCCTGCCGGTCGGCGGGGAGGTAGAAGCGGAACTCCGGTCCGTCCTCGTCCTCAATCGCCAGCCAGTCGCTCAGCTGGTCGTCGATGTAGTTGAACTCGACCGGCCCGGCGCCCGCGACGACAATGACCCGCATGGGCTCGTCGTCGGTTTCTGTCGGCTTCTTCTTGGGCTTGTTCAGCGCCACTCGTCGTGCTCCGTTTCGGGTCAGGAATTCCGACCCCGAAAGCATCCGATACGTCCGAACTCACTCCGCAAGTTCAGATCCCAACTAATGCGGGAAGTCCTAACTCAGGAATTTGTCAGGGGAGATCGGGAATCCGCGAGACCCGGCCCGGCTTGGAGGAGGCCAGCATCTGCCGGAGCGCCTTCCGGGAGGCCATGATGGGCTCGGGGCGGATCAGCCAGGTGGCGGCGGCTCGGATGAATGCGGCCACGGCTGCGGCGTCGAGGGCGGCCAGGACCTCCGGCGGGACGCGGGTCAGTCCGTAGCAGGCGGCCACCACGAGAAGGGGCTGGATGGGGGCCGGGATGGGAACGACGGCGCGGACGACCTCGTAGGCCATCCACGCCGCCGCTCCGACCAGCAGGAGCTGGATCATCGGTCAGGCCGCCAGGTCCTGGCGGTCCTTGACCAGGGACCGCTGGGCGACCCCAGCGGCGCCGCTCGGCTCCCACACGTACCGGTGAGCCTTGTCACCAGCGATGAAGGCGCCGATGGCGAAGATCAGCGCGGTCTTCCAGTCGAAGACCCCGCCGTCCTGCACCGTGTCGTGCCAGGCGACCACGAAGCCGTCGGCGGCCGACAGCGCGGCCAGGGCCAGGGCCTTGACCGCCGGGCTCCAGGACTCCTTGGTCACGAAGCCGACGGCCAGGGACAGCAGCGGCGCGACGATGACGCCGAGCACCAGTACCAGATCGAAACCACCCATTGAAACTCCTCGCGAGAATTCGGATCCGCATATTCGACGGTATGGGAATTCCGCCCGGAGTTTGTAACGCCCGGCTACACGACGTGGGGGTGGATTCCGAATTCGGGCGCTCCTACGGTGACGTCTGACGGGGCGTATTCCTCAAGGGCGTCCACGAGGAGGTGTTCGCGTTCGTCGATATTCGGGTACCAGAACACGCCGCCCGCCGGATCGGTGCCCATGTCGGCGTAGAAGTAGTCCCGGCTGCCGGGCTGCAGCTCGAAGTAGTCCCCGACGACGTAACCGCGTTCGACCAGCGTCCCGGTGACCGAGAAGGCCTTGGGGTAGTCCCCGCCGGGCGCCCAGTTGAACGACAGGAACTGGTCGTCGTGTGCGGTGAAGCGGACCACGACCCGCCGCCAGCCGTTCTCGTCGGAGGGGAACGCCAGGGCGTTGGCGCTGGCGATGGTCTCCCAGGTGTCGTTGTCGATGACCTTGACCTGCAGATCGTCCATGTTGCCGTCGAGGCGGACGTAGACCGAATAGGTGTACTGCTGGCCGGGCTCCAGGGGCGCGACGTGGCCGCCGATCATGCCCCCGGCTCCGGCGTTGATGGTGTAGGTCGAGGCCGGGTGCGCGGTAGCCACCGGACCGGCGGTCGGCGTCTCGGTGATCAGGCCGTCATCGTTGAACCAGGGGTCCATGGCGCTGGCGTACCAGGGGGCGTAGTTGAGCCTGTCGGGGACCACGATGGGCCGGATCAGCTGCGGGCGGATGTATTCGCTCGGCCCGGATTCGGCGACGTCGGTGACCAGCTCCACCTGCACGTTGCCGATCTCCTGGTAGGTGCCTGCGCCCATGCCGGTGAAGGTGAAGCCGACCGCAGCGTAGGCCGCTCTGGGCCAGGCGGCCTGCTCGTCGGGGGCGTGGAAGGTGGCGTGGACGCGAGCCCACGGCTGGCCGGTGGCGCCTGTGGTGATCCCGGCGTTGGTGTCCCCCCGGCCGAGGAGCAGGGGGTCGGTGTCGGTGGCGGCGGTGCCGTAGACGGCGAAGTCGCCGAAGGCGCCCTTGGGGACGGCGTCGCTCAGGTCGGCCGACCCGTCCGTGATGAGCGCGGCGCGGGCCGACATCTGCAGGCCGATCCCCAGCTGTGCCTGGCCGGTCGCCGGTAGATGGGCCCACGCGGAGATCTCGACCATCTCGACCATGCCGAGGTCGGCGCTCCCATCCAGGGCGATGTGGGCACTGGTGGCCGTCTGCACGGCGATGGTCACGCTCGCGCTGCCGTCTGTCGGGGTGGTGGCGCTCGCGGAGATCGGGACGATGGCGTACAGCGGGGCCGAGCCGGTGGCGGTCATCTGGGCGCTGGCGGCCATGGCGCCGTTGACGACCAGGGTGGCCGATCCGGTGGTGGGCAGGCTGGCCGAGGCCTGCAGTACCCCGAGCTTGTCGACCTTCAGCACCTGGCCGGTGAGCGTGATCGCCGCTGAGGCCTTCAGAGGGTTGATGAGTACCGATTCGCTGGCCGTGCCGGTGACGGTGATCGTCGCGGAGGCCTGCATGGCCTTGACGCCGAGGACGGTGTAGGAGGAGTTGGCCTGCCCCTGCCACATGTAGCCGGTGGTGTCGCCGCCGATGTAGGCGGCGTCAGCTCGGGTGTCGATTCGGATCTTGTCGAGGGTGGCGTACATCCAGCGGGCGGCGCTGGTGCCGAACGCGCGGAGGCCGAGGCGGATGGACGTTACGCCGGGGGCGGTGATGAACGGGTAGGACTGCCGGACGACGTCGCGGTCGAGCTGGTAGGTGGTGCGCGACACCAGTACGCCGGAGCCGTCGAGCTGGTCGATGCTCAGGGAGAAGTCGGTGTAGCTGGCGGCGGTGGAGGCCGAGTAGTTGATGCCGGAGACGTCCAGGGACAGGTAGGCGGTGGTGTTGGCCTGCAGTCCGGCCACGCTCAGGCTGGGGCTGGCGACGCTGTTGACGGTCGGGGTGGTGCTGGGGCTGTCGGTGTCCTGGCAGAAGATCCCGGCGGTGATCGACTGGCCGTTGTCGGTCACGGAGGCATTGGCCGACGAGGCCGTCCAGCCAGTCCCCGAGGGGTGCGGGGTGCGCCAGTAGTTGTAGACGTTGGTCGGCGTGGCGGCGTCAGGGGTGGGCGTGGTGACGGTCTGCGAGGCGCCGGGGGTGCCCGCCCAGGTGTGCCCGGCGGTGTCGCCGTCCACGTAGGTGGTGGAGGTTCCCTCGGACAGCCGGACCCCGTCGATGCGCCAGGTCTTGGTCTCCCCTGACGACAGGGCGCCCATGGGGATCTGCAGGTAGACCTCGGTGACGGCGGGAGTCTGGGTGAAGGTGATGCTCTGGCGGGTGTAGGAGGAGCCGAGGAAGATGGAGGTGGTGGCCAGCTGCGTGCCGGTGACGTTGAAGATCCGGACGTTGCTGTAGCTGGAGCCGAACGATCCGGGATCCTGGTGGTCCCAGCTGAGCGTCCACTGCTTGTTGACCGTGGTCGGCGGGAGCACGAGTCCGCGCAGGCGCAGGCCGGGGTGGAAGCCCGAGGTGGTGAGCTGCAGGGCCCGTGTGCCCTTGGATGCCGTGGTCGACGTGGTCAGGGACCAGGTGTCGGAGGTGTCGCAGAAGTACTCCCACACCTGCCCGCCCGCCGACTTCCAGGAGCTGTGCTCGAAGCTCGGCGAGAAGATGTAGTTCGCGATGGCCACGTCATTCCTCCACGGCAAGGCCGAATCGGGTACTGGTACTGCCTGCGCTGGTGCTGGCGGTCGCGACCTGGACGCCGTTTCGGAGCACGGTGTAGTTGGTGCCGACGACCTTGACCGTCAGGCGGTCGCCGTCGGCCACGGGGGTGGCGTAGGTGACCAGGGTGGTGACGGCCCCGGCGGTGACGGTCTGCAGCGCCGTCCTGGTCGCGCGCACGTAGTTCAGGGAGTCGACGTAGCGCAGGATGAGGCACTGCTGGCGGCCGGGCGCGTCGGAGACGAACGTGGCGGCCACGGTCGCGTTCGCCGAGCCGTAGTCGACGACGGACAGCGCCCGCTGGTCGGGGTCTTCGGGGCGGGCCACACCGCCGAGGTAGGAGTCGCGGACCAGTCCGGGTATCGGGTCGGTCCAGGTGTAGCCGCCGGTCTCGAAGGGCCGGGCGTCGAGGGGGTCCATCGCGCCGAAGTAGTAGAGGGTGAAGGTGTCCAGCGCGCGGGTGGTGTCGGCGCTCACGCGGGTGTCGGAGGTGCCGATCGGCTTGCCGAATTCGTCGTACCAGGTGATGAAGGGGTAGACCGGGACCGAGGCCTGCGCGGTGGCGTGCGGGGAGTGGGTGTAGGCCGACACCGTCAGCCGCAGCCGGGCGTCGGTTGAGCACAGCGTCCAATACGGCTGGGTCGTCTTGGGCGTCTGGCCGGTGACGGGCCGCGTGGCGCGCCACACCATGCTCTTGTAGGTGACCAAGTCACCGGCCCGGTAGCTGCGGGTGTGCTCGTAGGCGGCCACGCGCGGCAGGGGGATGCCGTACAGGACGGGCACCAGAGGATCGCCGCTCGGGTTGTCGGGCAGGGACCAGGCGGCCACGTCGGCGGCCTGACCGGAGGCGTTGTGGATGGTCAGGGCGTTGGCGGTGTTGATGCCCTCGCGCACGGGATCGGGCAGGCCGATGGCGATCTTGGCGGCCACCAGGTTGTCGGCCACGCCTGCGGTCTTGGGCTTGGCGATCCAGCCGTGCTGGGTGAGCAGGACCGGGTCGTAGGCCACGGTGCGGTCGTCGACTGTGGTGTAGACCTGCCACCAGGTGTTGTTGGAGCCGTTTCCGGGCGGCGCCTGGTCGATGCCGTAGGCCGGGACGATGCACCGGTACAGGTGGTCGTCGGTGGTGACCAGCGCGCCGACGGTGTAGTGGATGCTGGCGTCCCACTCCGGCGCGGCGGGGTGGATGATCTCGGCCTGGTCGGGGGACGGCATCAGGTTGTGGGAGGGGCGGATCATCACGTCCCAGCCGGAGGCGGCGCGCCCGGCCGCGCGCAGCGTGTCGGGGTGGCCACGGCCTGCTGCCAGGTAGGTCGAGTCGACGGTGATGGCGCGCATGCGCTCCGGGGAGATCCCGGCGGGGACGTAGGCGCCGATCGAGGCGGCGATGTTGGCGGCGGTGCCGATGTGGGTGGTGTGCAGGTCCGCTGACGTCAGCGCCGCTTCCAGGGAGGTGCGCAGCCGGTCGATGCCGTAGGCCAGCGCGGTGATGGTGTCGCGCAGGTCGGTGTTGGAGTCGGCGTCGATCGTCAGGTAGTTGCCCAGGAGCAGGCGGTAGTGGTGGGGGATGCGGGTCCAGAACCAGTCGGCGGCCCGGTGGTCCTTGACGTGCAGGGTGGAGGCCGTACCGGCGCGGACCCACACCTGGTCGACCTTCAGGAAGATCGCGTAGTAGTGGAAGTGGCCGCCGATGACGTCGGTGTCGACGTAGTTGGCCGGGGGCGTTCCGGAGTCGACCAGCACCTTGCCGTCCTCGGCGCCGGAGGGGTAGCCGTAGCGGGAGGTGACCAGGCGGAATCCGCCGAACTCGCCGGTCGGCAGGTCCCAGGTCAAGAAGATCCGGTCGTAGCCGACGGAGTAGGCGGTGAAGGTCTTCTCGTCGAAGCCCGGCCTGGGGTCCGGATTCGGACCATAAAAAGTCCTCGCGTACTGGTCAACGCGATAGACAGCCATGTGATCGCTCCGTTACGCGAAGTAGGACGACTGAGTGATGATGGTGGTCCCCCCGGATCGGACCGAGCCGACGTCGTAGGCGCCGACGTAGTGACCGCTGCCGGGCGGGGATTCGATCGCGGGCCCGTTGACCACGCGGGTGGCGTTGCCGTTCCCGTCGATGATCACGCTCATGGTCGAGTCGACGTGCGTCCACTTCGGGGTGGTGCTGCTGCTCGGGCTGGAGGTGACCACGCGCGGCGGCGGCGGGGGCGGGGTGTAGATCGGCGTCGGGGCGTCGGCCAGGCCGCCGTCGGGGTTGGGGTTGTCGATGCACCTCACCAGCTGCACGCGAAGGTAGGCGTTGATCGGCACGGGGGTGGTCAGGCCGGGGCCGTCGATGCGCGCCGAGGCGCTGATGGCGGTGCCGCGCGGCAGGATCTCGGTCCAGTGGACGGTGTTGACCAGGAAGTCGCCGTTGTCGTCGTGCTCGCGCAGGCGGTGGCGCAGCATGACGTCTTTGCCGTCGATCTCCAGCCGGGCCTGGCGGATGGCCTTGGCGTCGCGGGTCTGCGTGGTGGGGACGCCGTCCACGCGCAAGGAGATCGACCACAGGCCGGTTTCGTTGAGGATGATGCCGTCGCCCCAGTGCATGGTGTAGGGGTCGGCGGTCGCCGCCAGCGGCAGGCGCCACCACCGGCCGTCCTCGGTGGTCTTGTCGTCGTCGACCTGGGGCAGGCCCACCTGGTGGTCGTCGGGATCCCAGTCGTCGCCGACCAGGTACTGCCAGATGTTGTCGCGCTCGACGTCGGCCTGCCACCACTTGCCGGTGGTGATCGAGCGGTACCGGCCGGGGCCAGGCTCGTCGGCGGCGATCGAGGGGCCGTCGTCGAGGGGGGTCAAGATGCCGTTGACCAGCTTGAGGTAGGAGCTGATCGGGGTGGTGGTGTGGGAGCGGGAGTGGATCGGCGGGAACCACTGGCGCCCGGACTCGTGCCCGGCGCAGCCGCCACCGCCGGACTGCGGCGGCTTGGGCGTGCTCGTCGGCGGCGGGACGGAGGTGTTGCCGGGCGTCAGCGGGTAGGCGAGCACGCCGCCCTGGTAATACGGCAGCTGCTCGCCGCGCAGGTAGGCCTGCAGCCGGTCGGCCACGGTGGTGTAGTCGATGGCGAGGTTGCCCGGATCGCGAGTGCTGATCTGGGGGTTGATCCCGAGCACCGTCTGGGAGGCGAACAGCTCGTCTTGGATGTCGTTGACGTGCGACTCGAAGATCGTCTGGCTGAAGTCCCGCTTGGTGGTGAAGGTGCGGAACCCGGTGGGATAGGTGGCCATGTCAGAACCCCGGTCGGATGATCGGAACGGCGGGCTGCCCCCACCACTGGTTTTCGGGCATGGAGTTGACCGGCTGGCCGGGCCCGCTGGAGTAGTAGGTGGTCCCGCCGGAGTGGACGACCATCGGCGTGCCGTCGGCGTACCACGTGTTGATCACCGTGTTGCTGTAGCTCGGCGACACCGGGGTCTCGGGCCGGGTGGTCTCGATGACCCGTCCCCGGACCGGCGGGCCGCCCGGCGGCGGCTTGGGCACGTCCGGCGGCGGGGGCGGGGGCGGGAAGGCGTAGTGGTCGAAACCGCCCTCGGCGCAGCGCACCAGATACGCCCGGAAGTAGATGTTGGCGAAGGTCTTGTAGCCCGAGGGCACCGATTCCACCCGCATGGACAGGTTCAGCGACGACCCTGCCTTGAACTGTTCAGTCCAGGTGAAGGTCGTGATGACCTCCTTGGTGATGTCGGCGTCGTCGTCGAGGTAGTCCCGCAGGCCGACGTCTTGGCCGTTGACCTCCAGCCGGGCGGCGCGGGAGGTCGCGGGCGCCTCGGCGCCGGGAACCGGCGAGTGGTCGATCTTGACGACGAACCGCCACAGCCCGTCCTGGTTGAGCACCAGGCCCTTGCCCGAGGCCATCTGGAAGGGGTCGTCGTAGGCGCGCAGGCTCGCCTGCTGCCAGGCTCCGGCGACCACCGGGACGTTGTAGGCGGTCCCCCGGTAGTACGGCAGGTGCAGCATCCGTCCCTGGAACTGCAGCCGGGAGGCGACGGTGACGTGGTCGCGCGAGCCGACCAGCGGCGGCTTGGTCTGGCCCACGGTGGGCCGGGAGGGGTCGGTGCCGAGCCAGCCGGTGACGTCGCTGCGGCGCGGCAGGTCGCCCCGGTCGTAGCGGTCGGCCAGCCGGTCGGTGATCGTGCGCAGGTTGCCCCGGTCGGTGGTGGTGAGCCAGCGCGCGATCTGGCGCGGGTCGGTGGCCAGGAAGTCGCTCATGCTGCCTGCCTCGGGTAGCGCTCGGCCCACTGCGGCCAGGCCTCATACAGGGCGTCCAGGACCGCCTTGGGGTCGAAGTTGTGGCGGGAGGTCGCGTCGTCCCGGCAGATTCTGATGATCTTGTCGAGGTTGTCGCGGTCGGCCTCGCCGATCCAGTCGACGACGCCCAGTAGCTCGAACGGCGTGCTGCCGGGGTCGTGGCGGGCGATCTGCGGGGTGGTGCCCAGGGTGCGCTGGACGCCGTCGATCAGCTCGGTCTGCAGGGTGTTGATGTGCTCGGCGTAGACGACGGTCGTGTAGTCGAACTTCGTCGTCCAGACGGGGTACGCGCTGGGGTATGTGGCCATGCGGGTCCTCCTATGGGGTCAGCACGTCGCGCGGCGCGCGGACGGTGCCGGTCGGGGGGACGGCGTCCAGGGATCGCATCTGGTGCAGCCGCAGGGACACGTTGACCTTCAGCCCGTAGTTCGGGGTTGGCGTGGGCACCGGGGCGGGGTTACCGCCGCCGTCCTCGACGTCGCGACCGCACAGCGGCTTCCAGGCGCCTTCCAGGTAGGCCTGGACCAGGTTGGCCGTGGCCATGGTGTCGACCCACACCTGCCCGGCCTGGGTGGGCGTGGGCGCGGCGGCTCCGTCGTGGACGGTGGTGATCTCGCTCCAGCCGGTGAACTCGCGCCAGGAGCCGGAGGTGTACACCTTCACGACCGGCTCGTCTCCGGAGGTATCGATCCACAGCTTGCCGGTGCCGCTGGACGGCGCGGTGGGGCTGGAGATGGTTGTGTCCTGGGTGCCGGTGAACGGCTCCCACTCGGCGCCGTTCCAGCAGCGCAGCAGCTTCCACGGGGCGCGGCGGCGGCACCACACCTTGCCCGGCAGCGGGTCGGCCGGTGGGGTGGTGGTCGGTGAGGGCTCGATGTCAGCGCGGACCTGCACCCGGATGACCGTGCCGAGCGGCCAGATCTCCGGCCAGGTGACGGCGTTGTGCAGGGCGAAGGAGTTGCGGGCGTCCTCATACAGCAGGTGGGACATGCCGACGTCGGCGCCGTTGACCAGCACCCGCAGCATCCGCCGGGCCTGGTTGACGACGCTGTAGCCCGAGGCCTGCCACTCGGTGCGGGCCTCGATCATCCACATGCCGGTGCTGTTGAGCCGCACCCCGGCGGGGGTGGACAGCAGGAACGGGTCGGACAAGACGGCGTCGCCGACGGTGATGGGCACGTCCACCCACTCGCCCGGCGCGGGGACGAAGTTCTTGACCTGCCCCCGGTAGTACAGCAGGTCCTCGCCACGGGCGTGGGAGGTCATCCGCTGCTCGACGGTGCCGTAGTTGCGGGTCAGCCCGCCGGGGTTGTTGCGGGAGATGTGCGGGTTGAGGCCGAGGGTGCGCTGGGTGGCGTCGACTTCGGTCTGCAGGTCGTTGACGTGGCTGGCCCACACGATGTTGCGCCAGCCGAGCTTGGTGGTCCAGGTGCGGATACCACCGGGGTACGACGCGGTCACGAACGCTCCTTACACGGGGGTGATGACGCCGCCCACCGTGGCGATCTCGACGGTCCCCAGGACGGGCAGCTCGTAGTCGGCCATCACCGCGTCGTCGGCACCGGACTGCGGGGCGTCCGCTCGGGCCATGATCGGGATGTTGATGTTGATCACGCCGGGGACGCTGGCCAGGCTGGTGTACACCTGCGACAGCGTCATGCGGGTGCCGAAGGTCACCGCATCGGAGCGGAACAGGTTCGTCAGGGCCGTTTCCACGCTGGCCTTGACGAGGATGTCCCGCCAGCCGGGCGCCACGTAGATCCGCAAGGGGTTGTCGGCCGAGCCGAAGTTGACCTTGACGAACGTCGGCGCGGCCACCACGACCTTGGTCCCGGCCAGCGCGTGGCTCTGCAGGTGGTCCTGCACGGTCTGCATCAGCAGGGCGCTGGGGACCGACCGGTCGGGGCCGGTGAGGTAGCAGGTCACCGAGCCGGAGCGGGCCGAGACCGCGCGGGCCGCGCTGACGCCGGGGACCTCCAGGGCCAGGCGGGCGAAGTCGTCGGTGGTCACGCAGCGCTGCTGCGCGGCGAACGCCTGCGGGGCGTTCCTGCGAATCTCGTCGTTGGCCTCCTCGTCGGCGCCGCCGACGGCGGCGGTGGAGGCCGCCTTGCCGGAGTTGTCGCGGGCGACCTGGACGCCAGTCAGGGTGTCGGAGGCCAGCAGGCGGATCCGCCCGGCCGCGAGGTTGCCCGCCTTGCCGACGCCGATCCGGTAGGCGACGTAGATGCGGGCGCCGAGTTCGGGGATGTAGCCGTTGACGCCCGAGCCGAACACGATCATGGTGGAGCCGTCCGGCCGCTGGCGGGTGATGAACACCCGGTCGGTCGGCGCGGCGTCGATCATGCGGGTGATGCGGACCCACTCGATGTTGGCGTGAGGGGCCTCGACCCACACCCGCACACTGCCTTCGATGACGCCCTGGTTGGGCAGGGTGAAGGTCTGGTTGGACTCGGCGGTGCCGACGCCGAGCTGGTAGGGCCGCACGGTGCGGCCCTCGGTGACGTTGACCGTGGCGGTGCCGCCGTTGGCCGGGACGGTCACCTCGTCGTCGGTCTCGAACACGATCGGGCCGTCGACCTCGGCCACGTAGTCGGTGATCACCTGCGTGCCGCGCGGGACGAGGATGTCGCCCGCCCCGGTGTCGGTCACCAGCGTCACCTGGGCGGTGGCCGGGATGCGGGCGTGGGTGATGTAGCCGACCTGCTCGGCCAGCGACAGCACCGCCTGGCGCGTGCTCGCGGTCGCCAGGGTCGACTCGCCCAGGACGCGGTCGATGTAGTAGTTGGCCAGGTCGGTGCTCGACGCCATGATCTGGGTGAGCAGCAGGACGAAGTCGCCCTCGCCCTTGGGCTGCCAGTTCGGCAGGACCTGCTGGCCGCGCCGGATCAGCTCGGCCACGACGGCGTCGTAGTCACGGGCGGTGTAGTCCAGGGATACCGGCTGCGCGTCAGCCACCACGAACCTCCTTGATGAGGCCGCCGGAGCCGACGGCGGCGCGGTGGACGAAGCGGGAGGCCGTCCGGCCGGTGGTGTCGGTGCGGGAGTACTGCACGTCCAGCCTCGCCTCGCCCTTCTGGGCGTTGGGGTAGGGCACGATCCGGCGGATGGCGACGGTCGGCTCGTACCGCGCGGCCTGGTTGGTGATGTCGACGGTCAGCTCGGCGACTACGTGCTCGGGGTTGGTCTCGAAGACCATGCGGGCGACACCCACGCCGAGGTCGGGCTGCATGACGCGCTCGGTGGGGTTGGTGCCGATGATGCCGATCAGCCGCTGGCGGATCTGCCGGTCCACGTCGTAGGTCGCGACGACCTGGCCGCTGTCGTCGAATCGGAACGGCAAATCAATGGCCGCAGGAGCCGTGACGTCCAATTCCACCTCCTGCTTACGTCAGCGATTTATACGTCCTTTCCCAGTGTATTTGGACGATCGCTGACGTTTACAGCGGCGAGCTTGGCCTGCAATTCCTCGACCTGCTCCGCGAGCTGCTGTACGGCGCCCCACAGGATTCCGACGATGGTTCCCTCAGAGACGTGCTCGTCGCCGATCTGGGCGACTTCTGGCAGGTCAGACCGCATGGGGCCGACGGCGGGCTGCCCATTGACGAGGTACTTGAACGAATAGACGGGGGCATTTACCACGGCCTTTACCGGGTCGAAATCCAGCGGCCGGATATCGGTCTTGAGAGTGGGCGAGGACACCTTGATGAAGTCGGTGGCGTAGACGTTGTGGTAGCCGCCCTTACCCCGTGCGTGCAGGTCCCCGTTCAGCAGGGCGCCGGAATTGCCGCCGGGGCCAAGTACGTGCGCCGACTCCTTGGCCAGCTCCACGCTGGTCTGCTCGTCGGGACCGTGGACGGTGAGCAGGTCCGGGGTGGGGACGACGTGCCCCCACTTGGGGTCGTTGAAGACGTGGTAGACCGGCCAGCGGTAGTCGCCGTTGGGGAAGCCGATCCACACCGGGTCGCCCGCCTTGAGCGGGGAGTCGACGATCGAGGCCGGGCGGGCCCACTCGGAGATGGTCGTGCCGAGCACGTCGGGCACCCGCGCGGTGATGCGGCGCTTCTTCTCCGGGTCGGCCGAGGACACCACGATCCCCTGGTACAGGCCGTTGTGGTCCCTCACAGCAGCACCTCCCTGCGGGAGCGGGCGATCCATCGGCCGCCCGCCAGGGTGCAGGCGTCGTTCACCTTGGGCATGGTCGTGTCGCGCAGAGCCAGGTTGTCCTCCCGGTTACGGGCCACGGTGACCTCGCACTCATATCCCCAGCGCTGGCCGTTGCCGGACGAGTCGCGGGTGCGCAGGATCTGGGTGGCGTCGGTGATCAGCCACCGGCCCTCCAGGGTCTGTGGGACCGCCTTGCCCGTCAGCTCGAACAGGTTGCCGGGGATGGCCTCGACCTCGCCGTGCAGGGTGATGTGCGCCTGCAGCCACTGCTCGTTTTCGATCTTCACCGCGTCCGAGGTCTGGTACAGGTCGCTGACCGAGGTGATCGCCGTGTTCCGCCGAACCCACTCGGGGGCCGGTTCGTCGGCCGCCGACCGGTCATACAGGAACTCGTTCGCCTCGATGTCCAGGCCGGTCAGCTGCCGGTTGGCCTGCTTGCCCGCCACCGGCACCAGGGAGCCGACCAGCGGCTCGGCGTCGTGGACGTTGTCGGCGCGGTTGCGCGAGCGGTTCATCAGGCCCTTGACCGGAGTGGAGGTGGTGGCCAGCGCCAGCGAGGCGGGGTCGGTGAAGTACAGGGTGCCGTTCTCGATCCACAGCTGGCGGCCCGAGGCCTTGGCCCGCTCGCGCAGCCAGTCCATGTCGGAGATGCCGTGCTGGTACAGGTAGGGGTAGACCTTACTCGTGCGGTGGGCGACCAGGCTCAGCCCGTACTCGCTCGCGAGCTGCTTGGCGATGCCGGAGTCGGTGACCTCCTCCCACCGCCGGGTCTTCTCCGCACGCAGCTGGTGGGAGTTGCCGACCAGGACGTGAGTGACGATCGTGTTGCCGTACCGGCCGCCGGGCAGGCGCCCGGTCGGCTCGCTGTGGGCGATGTAGCCGTACCACGTCTTCAGCTGGGACGGCTTCTTGCCCCACACCAGACGGACCGGCGTGCCCTGCTTGGGCAGCGTCAGCCGCTTCTTCATCTGGCCGGGGCCGTGGTACAGCACCTGGACCTGGGCCACGGTGTTGTTGGCGATCGACGGCTTCAGCACCACCTCCAGTGGGCCGGGGGTGATCTGCTGCTCGTCGATGTAGAACTCGTAGTGGAGGATCCCGCGATCAGACATACGGCACCCTGATGATCGTGCCCGGCTCCAGCTCGCCCCACCAGAAGATCTCCGGGTTGGCGTCGGCGATCTGCCACCAGTCGTAGGGGTCGCCGTAGTACTGGTGGGCCACCAGGTCGATGCGGGTACCCTCGCGCCAGGTGTGGTCGGTGTAGTCGAACCACCACGTCCTCGGGGGCCGCAGCTCCTGCCCGCGTACGAGCTTGCCTCGCCAGGACCGCGACTCGGTCCCGAGATCCTGATACCTGCTGCTCATCCATTCCCCCAGATGTTCGACAGACGACGAAGGGGCGTGCCGGGGTCCGGGCTCGGTCCGGGCGCCGGGGTGGGTGTCGAGCCGCCGTTGCCGATCGGCACCTGCGGGGTCGGGTCGACGATGACCGGCTTGGAGCCGCCCGCGCCGGAGCCGGAGGTGCCCTTACCGGATCCGCCGACGGCGCTGGAGGCGTCGCTGTTACTGGAGGCGTTGCCCGACCCCGGCGAGTGCTCGAAGTCCACCTTCGGCAGCAGCTGCACGTCGATCGACACTCCGGCGCGGATCGGCACCATGGACTTGCTCCAGTGCGTCCAGCTGATCGAGATGCCCGTGCAGATGCCGTAGACCGTCAGGGCCTTGTCGGTGGCCCCGAAGTGGAAGTAGGAGGGGTACTGGACCATGGTGGCGGTCGAGAATCCGGCCAGTGTCATCTGGTAGACGTCGCCCTTGGTGTCGTCCAGGATGCCCGCCCAGGCCAGCAGCGCGCGGATGTCGCGCCACACGCCCTCCTCGGCGATCTGCGGGTTGGTCCAGTTGGACACGTTCGGGTAGGACACCTCGTAGGTGCGGTCGAACAGCAGCTGGAAGGACATCGACTGGTTCAGCTCGGCGATCATGGACGCCTGGCCGCCGTTCTTGCGGGTGTAGACGTAGGTCGCGCCGAAGTCCGCCCCGTCCGGGGAAAAGCCCATGTCCAGCGTCGCCGGGTTGTACAGGAAGTACAGCTTGCGGTCGGGGGTGGCGTTGTCCTCGTAGTCCGTCTGGCTGGTGTCGGTACGGATGAAGCCCCGCTCGATAGGGTGGGTGACGACGTCGGACCCGACCGAGCCGTCCGGGTTGCGCCCGCCCCACCAGACGTCGTAGCCCTGGATCCAGGGGTGGAACGGCTTGTTGGAGTTGCGGTCATCGCCGCTACCCCCGGTCCAGGCCTCGGCCGCGTCCGGAGTGGTCGGCAGGCTCGGAGGCACAGGGCTAGTCATCGTCGGTGACTCCTCGCGCGATCTGGGCGTACAGGTTCTTGCGGTCCAGCTCCTTGAGCATCCCGCGAATGATCGTCTTTCCGGTGTCCTCGGTGACCGGGCCGTTGGCGTGGACGACGATCGCGCCGGAGGCGATCTGCAGCACGACCTTCCCGCCGCCGCCGCTGCCGCCCTCGGCCGACTTGCCGCCGTTCCCGGCCTTGATGTTCTCCTCGACCAGGGCCTCGCGGATGGTCTTGGCCTGCCGGGCGGGGATGATCATCTCGTCCTTGTGGACGACGGCCAGCTCGTCCTTGGGCAGCTTCCAGGCGCCCTTGTCGTACCAGCCCTTGTCGTGCCAGAACGCCCAGGCGCCCTCGGGGTCGCCGTACCGGCCCTTGATGTAGTTCAGGCCCCAGGAGATCTGCTTGGCGGCCGAGGAGCGGTACTCCTTGGACTTGGCCACACCCTGGCCGCCGGAGGGGTTGGCCTGGGGGATGCCGTACGCGCCGGAGGAGCGCTCCTCGGCCTTGTCGTTCCAGCCGGACTCGCGGAACCAGATGTACTGCAGGGCCGCCCAGTCGCGGCCCTCGCCCCACCCGTACTTGGCGGCCAGCTGGTGGCCCAGTTCCATGTTCCGGCGGGCGCGGGAGCCGAGCTGACTGACAGGCGTCTTGGGGATCTTCAGGTCGCCAGGGCGCAGGCGGTCGAGATACTTCTTCCAGCCCTTCCCGTCGCCGTCGCCGCGCTTGCCGCCCTCGGCCGCCGAGGTGTTCTTGGACTTGGTGCCGTCGGGGTCGTTGGTGGCGCCGCCGGTCGACGCGCCGGAGCTGGTCGACGCGCTGCCGGTGCCGCCGCTGACCGAGGAGCCGCTGTCGCCGCCGCCGAAGTCGCCGCCGCCCCAGTCGGTGGTCTCGCCCCCTCCCCCGCCGCCGCCCGACGCTCCGGCGCCGCCTCCGGCGAAGATGCCCGCCAGCGCGCTGATCTCGTCGGTACCGAACGCCGTGCCAGGGGCGCCCAGGCCGATGCCGCCGCCGCCGACGGCCCTTCCGCCACCGCCGCCACCACCGCCCCAGTCCCCCGTGGCGGAACTGGAGCCGCCCGAGGAGCTACCCGACGAGGAGCTGGCCGAGCCGCCGCCCGAGGAGCTGGACGACCCGCCGCCGGAGGATCCCTTGGAGTCGAAGGCGGCCTTGCCGTCGTACTTGTCGCCCGGCTTGACCGGGCCGAACTTCCCCTTGGAGGACTTCTCGTAGCCGATGACCCGCTTGGCCCGCGTCCAGCGGACAGCGTTCATCGGCTTGATCGTCACGCCGTTGGCGCTGCTGCTGTTGTCGATGAACTTGTCCCGGCTGATCGCGATGCCCACGTGCCCGTTCTGGGCGGTGGGGTTCATCAGCAGAATGTCCCCGGCGACGACCTCGTCCAGCGGGACGTCGATGCCGTCCTTGGCGGCCATGGGGCCGGTCCAGCTGCCCAGGTGGATACCGGCCGCCTTGGCGTAGACGTAGTTCACGAAGGAGGAGCAGTCGGCCAGGCCGCCCGCCTTGAGCCTGCCGTTGCCCGCCTTGTCGCGGCCCGCGCCCATCCTGTAGTGGATCTTGCCGCGCCAGCGCTTGGCCTCGTTGATGACCGCGTTGGCCAGGCTGACGCCGGACTCCTTGCCGCCCTTGCCGGAGTCCCCGTGGGTGGCGCTGGAGTTGGTCGAGGTGATCGGCGAGGCCGAGACGGCGGCCGAGCCCTGGGCGTCCTGTCCGGAGACGGCGGCGCCGGGGAATGCCACGCTGCTGACGGCGCTCGCGCCGGACATGACCTTGGCCAGCATCGGGCCGAGGGTGACCGCGACGTTCTTGGCCCAGGCCGACAGGTCCCTGATGATCGGCGAGTTCGTGAAGTTGTTCACCGCCGCGTCGAAGGTATCGACGGTGGTGGTCATCTTGTCCTGCATCGCCAGGTAGGAGTCGTTGGCGATGAGGGCCTGGCCGCGCTGGACGGCCTCCGAGCGGGCCATGTCGGCCGCGTCGGTGCTGGGGAAGGTGATGTCCGCCTTGGCCAGCCGGTCACGGGTCTTGTCGAACTTGGTGCCGGGCTTGTGGGCGTCGGTCAGCGCCTGGTCCATCCAGGACACGTCCTGGCCCCGGTAGAGCTGCTTGTTGACCGAGCGCAGGATCTGGACGAAGTCGTCCACGTCCTCGCGGCCGAGGGCCACTTGCAGGTCGATGTAGCCGGTCGCGTCGGTCTGGAAGTCGATGTCGAACACGGCGGGATCGACCGCCTCGCGGCCCTGGTAGATCCGCTTGAGGAAGCGCTTGGCCCACTGGGTGGCGCCCTCGAACTTGCCGTTCTTGCCGACGGGGTCGCCCAGGCCGAGGCGACGGGACCGCATCCGCGCGCCGGGGGTGACCATGGAGTGGGCGCGCTGGAGGGCCCCGGTGGCGCCGATGCCGGGCGCGACCGCCCCGATGGCCGACGACAGGCTTTCCAGCCCCTGGGCCTTGGCGTTGTCCAGGCCCGAGGCGTACCGGTACATGTTGTAGGTGTACTGGTAGTTGTCCAGGTCAGACAGGGCGTAGCCGCGTGCGCCGGACAGGGCCATGGAGATGTTGCCCAGGGCCGTGCTGTCGCCCGTGATGGTGCCGACGGCGTAGTGCTGGATCTGCTGCCGGTAGGCGTCGGCCGACATCCCGGCCGGGCGGTACTGCTGGCCGAACGACTTGAGCATGCCCAACTGGAGGTTGGTGTCCTGCTGGGCGATGGCCTGCTGCTCGAACATCCCCGCGTAGTACTTGGCCGAGGCGATGCCGGTCTCCAGCGCGCCGAACATGGCGGGCGTGCCGCTGGAGGTCTTCCAGTGCTTGGGGGTGGTGCCGCCGATGGCGGCCATGATGCGCTGGCCGGTAGTCGGGGTGACGGTGAACTTCGACCCGCCCCCGTTGGGGGTCTTGGGATTGCCGCCCGAGCCGGACGGGTCGGACTGGCCGGAGAAGGTCCCGCCCGAGGAGCCGGACCCGCCGCCGGAGGAGCCGGACGCGCCCGGCTGGTGCTGGCCGTGCGGGATCCCGCCGAAGGTGGCGTCCCCGCCGATGCGGGTCTTGCCCCCGCTGCCGGTGGACGGCAGCGCGCCACCACCGCCCCCGCCGCCGCGCTGGAGCTGCTGGACCAGCTTGTCCAGGGTGGTGGTGAGCTTGGACAGCTGCTGGCCCAGGTTGTCGTTGTGCTTTTGGAGCTTGGTGGTGGCCGTGGCGAAGCTCGTGGAGGCCTGCTCCAGCTTGTTGATGTTGAGGATCCGGACGATGTACTGCGCCGCCGGATCGTTGGGGGTGGTCACTGCTGCAAGGCCCTCCGTTCAGCGCGTTCGGACGCCCGGCTGATGAAGAAGTGCCGCTCGCGCGGGGTCAGGGCCCGCGCGTCGGTCAGCGTCCATCCGGGGTAAGCCAGCACCAGTGCCTCGTAGATGTCGAAGAGTTCGGGGACCTCAGTCGCGAAACAAGGTGTCGATGTTGACCGGTACCTCGACCTTCTCGCCGCAGCCGGTGCAGTTGATCAGGGCCTGGTCGTGGTCGGGGCCGATCTTGCGTTCGCTCAGCTCGCGCAGGATGGCGTGCCGGTCGGCGGCGCCCATCATCTGGGCCTGGCGGGTGCCGAAGGCCGTCTGCTGGGTGCCGTCGGCCGAGGTGATCCGCAGCACGGTCCGCGCCAGCAGAATGGTCTGCTGCTCGGGCGTGGACAGCTCCTTGGCCCGGCTGGCCGTCATGACGGCCTTCTGGTCGCCGCCCGTGGCCAGGCGGACGGTGGCGATCCGGCCGTCGCGCAGGGTGACCTCGAACTCGTTGGTCTCGGCGTCGAGCTGCTTGACGGGGATGTCGGCCAGGTCGTACTTGACCACCATCTGGGTGCCGCAGTCGCGGCAGGTCAGGGGGTCGAAGTCGATGGTCTTGCCGTAGGTGACCCGCCGGATGCCGAGGATCAGCGCCTCGCGGTCGCCGATGATCATGTCGTCGAGCAGGGCGGGGGTCACCGGGTTGTCGCCGAGGCTGATCACGCCGCAGGACAGGATCGCGTCCGGGATCTTCTCCGGCAGGCCGGAGACCGCCGCGCGGCCGATGGCCTCCTCGTCGGCGCCGTTCAGCTCGCGCACGCGGGCCTCGGTGATCCACTGGCCGTTGACCGAGACGCCGCCCGGCAGGCGGACGATGTTCGGCTCAGGGGGCGTCATGGGGGTGGAGCGGATGGCGTTGGCCAGCACCTGCTGGGTGGCCGCCAGCACGCCGGGGTTGTCTTCGGGGCTGACGTACTGGCCCTGACCGGGCAGTACGGGGAACGGCGGGTTGAGATCCATGACAGGTGTCCTTTTCGTGGTCGACGACCCTGGCGGGCCGGGCGGCTGTGGAACGTTCCAGGACTACTGGAAGTCGATGTTGGACCTGTCGTCGGACAAGATCATCTCCCAGCCCTCGTGGGCCAGGGTCATCTGCGAGATCGAGATCGAGTTCGCGCCCGCGTCCAGGTCGGAGAACGCCAGGGACGTCGGCCAGGCGTTGTAGATCCGCCAGCCCGCCAGCTGCGGCGGGTTGGGGCCCGGCCACGGGTGCGCGAGCAGGTAGATCGCGACGTTCATCCTGAAGTCGGTGTTCGACTGGGTCGTGTTGCCCTGGAGGACGTCGAACAGCTCCAGCATCCAGTTGTACATCGCGTGGTTGCCGAGGGTCAGGCCACGCGACAGCGAAATCGGACTGTAGTCCGACTGGCCCGGCATCTTCCTGGTCGTGGTGTTCATCCCGCCCTCGCGGTACGGAATGACCTCAGTTGTCATCGAAAGTCCGGTTACGTTCATGAAACCGGTGACGCCGGTCGCGCCATTGGCGGTCCCGGAGTTGTTGTTGAAGCCGTAGTTCTTGGTGTCGGAGAAGACGACCTTGAACCGGAACGACCGCAGCGGGTCGGTCTTGGTGCGGTCCTCGACGCTCGTCGAGCTACCGCCGGGGGGCAGAGGGGTACCCATGGGTGTGCGCTCCTAGAAGGGATCAGGCCTCGTTGCTGGCGGCGGTGCCCTCGTAGTGCGAGAGCTTGATGATCACGAATTCCGCCGGGTACAGGAGTCGGACCCCGACCTCGACGTTGAGTCGGCCCGCGTTGATCTCCGACTGCGGGTTCTGGTCCGGGCCGCAGTTGACGAAGAAGCTCTCCCGGTCCGTCTGACCTGCGAGAACACCCGCCTTGCGGAGCTTGGACAGGTACGCCGACAGCGACAGGCGGATCCTCTGCCAGGTGTCAGGCGCGTTCGGCTCGAACACCGCCCAGCGCGTCTGGTCGATCAGCGTCTTCCGCAGCATGATCACCGTCCGGCGGACCGGCACGTACAGGTCCGGCAGGGACAGCTTCAGCGTGCGGGCGCCGAAGATGCAGTGCCCGTACCCAGGGATCAGCCGGATGATGTTGATCTGCGCCTGCGCCAGCTCGTCCAGCTGCGCCTCGGTGAACCGCGCCTCGGTGCTCAGCACGTTGGCCACGATGTTCTCCACGCCCGCCGGAGCCTTGGCCGCGTTGCGGGACAGGTCGGTCTTGGCCATCTGGCCGACGACCGCGCCGCCGGGCGGCAGCAGCCGCCGCGCGCCCCACCGGTTGGAGGAGGGGTCAGCGCACATCAGCCACGGGCCGTACACGGCGCCGTAGCTCGACTGGGTCAGCGCGCCGTTGCCGGTGACCATGCTGGTGTAGCCGGTCTTCACCTGGTCGCTGGTCGCGCCCTCGGCCGCGCGAGGGCCGTCGATCACGAGGAACACCCGGCCGATGGACTCGGCCCAGGCCAGCACCTGGTTGAGGACCGCCGTGTCGGACATGGCCGGGATGTTGAGGTCGAAGTTGCTGCCCGGCACGTCGGCGAGCTTCTTGGCCGCCGCCACGTAGTCATACGGGCTGTCGCCGTCCTCACCTCCGGTCAGCGCGGCGGTCTGGGCCGGGATGACGTCGGTGGTGGCGTTGTAGACGTAGTCGTCCACAACCTTGGGGTTGACCAGCCGGATCAGCAGCGAGCCGTCGGCCGGGGAGTTGACCACGCTGATCACGTACCGGGCGTCGTCGGGATCGCTCGACAGGTCGGCGAACCGCTCCACGATCGTGGTCCCGTTCACCACCCGCAGGTCGAACCGCCCGCCCTCGGCGCCGGTCGGCGCGATGACCACCGACAGGGCGTTGGACGCGGCACCGGCCGACAGCGCGGTGACGGTCAGCGCGGGCTTGGGCCCGCCGGAACCGGCCGCCGTCGAGTCGTTCAGGGTGGCGGTGGCGTTGGTGGCGTCCTCGCGCACCGCGCGGACGACGTAGCAGTTCCCGCCGCCGTTGGCGAAGAACTGGTAGACGGCGAATGGCAAGTAGTTCCGGGGGCCATTGAATCCGCCGAACAGCGTGACGAACTGAGCCCAGGAACGGATCAGCGTCGGAACGGACGGGCCGATCGGAGCGACGCCGACGAAAGCGCCGATCGCGCGGGACGCACTCGCGTCATTCGCCGCCCCCGACGACAGGTCTTCCTCGACGTAAACGCCGGGAGTCAGGTAGGTGGCCACTGGCAAACTCTCCTAGAAGGTCTCACGTTTGGTCGTCGAAAGTGGCGAGCGTCCACTTCTTGGTCTGGGCGTCGACAATCTCGCCGCGAACGTGCTGGATAAGCTCGTACCGCTGCGCTTCCCACGGCATGAATTCCGTCTGGACCTGTACCAGGTAATGCGTCGTGAACAGCCGCTTGCCGTTGGTGTCGGTGATGGGAGTAGGCGATTCCGGGCCGCTGACCAGATTCAGCGGCAGGCACCGCTGGGTCTGCGGGATCTCCAGGTAGCCGTACTTCGCCGGGAGCCGATCTCCCCTGGCCAGGATCCCGATCAGCTCGGTCTGGTGGGTCTGGGTCCGGCACAGCACGGAGATCTGGTAATGGACGTCGTGCGGAATCGGCCAGTCCCCGTAGTAGTTCCACAGGTCTCCAGCCGACGGCTCCGGCTTTCCCTCGACGAAGGGGACAAGACCCCACCCCTGGTGCATCCGATCCGGCGCCGGGGAAATGGTCCCCCGCTCGATGACGATGACCGGGTACGTCATGTCCCCGACTTCCGGCTCGGGCGTCGAGAAACGGACGGGGACGGCGAGTGAACCGCTCGGCGCGGACACCGCAATATCGGACAGCTTCGCCTTCACGGCGCCGTCCTCATTGAGGATCCACGGCATTCCCGGTCACACATCCATTCCCGAAAGACAACCATTCACTTTCAGGGTAGAGAAAGCACGCCCGGAAATGGTAAGGGCCGAATCGGTCACACCGACGACTTACGAAAGAGCCGCCCACGGCGACTGGTTCAGCTGACTCAGCGACGACGGACTGAACGACGCGGGCAACGCGGTCTGCCCCGAGCCGAAGGTGGCGAAACGGAGCGACGCCGGAGTGGAGGACAGCCCGATATTGGGCATTCCGAGGAGCCCGGCAGCAAGGGCCGCTCGCGCCAGCGACGGCGCTGTCGTCGAACCACCATTCAGCACCGCCACCCAGTACCGACCCGGCGCAGCTTCGTAGGGGGTCGTGAACGAGATCGCCTTGATGCCCGCTGACTGGAACGTCGTCCCCACGTTGGCAGAAGCGGCTCGCAGGACACCGTCGGAGTCATACAGACCCACGTAGGCGCTGGACAAGCCCGCACCGGCTCCCGTGACGTACACCGTCACGCGGTTGACCGTCGCCGCCTCGGCGAGCTTCACGCTCAGAAGCCACACCGTCCCGGACGGGACCGGCCCACCCGTAGTCGCCAGGCCCTGCGGATCCGTAGTCCAGGTGAGGAATCCGTGATCCGCTGGTGTCCACGCCGTTGGGTCGCCAGGAATTCCCTGGTCACCCTTGGGACCCTGTGGCCCCTGATCACCCTGGTCGCCCTTGAGGCCCTGTGGGCCCTGCTCTCCCTGCGGGCCGGGCTCGCCCTGCGGGCCGGGCTCGCCCGGAATTCCCTGTTCGCCCTGCGGGCCGGGGTCGCCCTTGGGGCCTTGAGGACCGGCGTCCCCCTTCGGTCCCGGCTCGCCCTGGACCCCCTGAAGCCCTTGCGGGCCTTGCGGTCCGGGATCACCCTGTGGCCCCTGATCGCCCGTGTCGCCCTTCGGGCCAGCCGGGCCCTGAGGACCGGGCTCGCCCTGCGGGCCCTGAGGACCGGGCTCGCCCGGGTCACCCTTCGGCCCGCGCAGCAGAGACTCCGGCGCCGGGACGTACGGCGCCCCCGGCGTCGGCCGGTAGGCGACCTCCCCGTGCCACCACGCTGAGAACTGCTGGTCGTCGAGCAGGTCTTCGCGCTTCATCTGGACGGCGTCGATGCCGACCATGACGTCGCGCTTCTTCAACTGGCCGAGGACATGGATGGCGGTGATGCGGAAGACCCGGCCGTCGTAGACGAACCGGTCGCGCAGGCGGCGGTTGTGCTCGACGTCCAGCCGGTCCAGACCCGCGTTGATCAGCTGCTTGAAGGACGCGGTGACGTGGATGGTGTCGGTCCAGTACAAACCGGCGTCCTCCTGCTCGGCCGCGCCCTCCTCGCGGATCACCTGGAGCACGGGAATGTCCACCGGCTCGTAGAACACCCGCCCGGCGCCCGCAGCCTCGCCGTAGACGTCGTGGGTCTCGGTCAGGTCGTGGGAGTAGCGGAAGTAGGAGATCGTCTGGCCGTAGACGCTCTGGTGGCCCGCCAGGGCCGACTCGATCTCGACGCTCTCATATGTCGGGTCGAACCGACCCTGCTTGCGATCAAGACGTGACATCAGGGCCCCCAGCCGCCCCAGTTGGGACTTGGCAATTCGGACGGGTCCTCGTTCGGCGCATCAACCGGCGGCAGCAGACGGCGTGGACCCTTCGGGCTGTACTCGTCGTACTCCCTAGGCGCGAACACCGGCACCAGGCGGCCGGTGAGGTAGGAGACCCGGCGCAGGGTGCCGACCTCGATCCTGTTCATGCCGATGTTGAGCTGACGGCAGAAGTCCTCATACCGGGCCTGCAGCGCCTCCCGCTGGGCCGTCAGCTGCTGGAAACGCTGGCCGCGCGACAGGTGGGTACCCTCGGCCGTCCACACGTCCACGTCCGAGGAGGCGTCGGTGGTCATGTCCCACAGGGCCTCGATCGTGGCGAGTACCGTCAGCGGCTCCAGCTCGATCTCCGGCAGATTGGCCAGGGTGATCGGGGTCCGCTCGATGCGGATGAAGCCGTGGTCGTCCCGGACCCGCTGGGACGTCTCGCGCTCGTGGGTGTGGCGCCGGACCGCGTCGGTGATGTAGCCGGTGATCTCCTCGTCGGTGAACAGGGAGAAGGCCTTCCCGGCCACCATCAGGGTGTCGGTCGTTTCCAGCGCGGTGGTCAGGGTGACGATGCCGTCGACCGGCTCCAGGGTGTAGTCGGTTCCCTCGGCCAGGTCCATGACGACCGACCCGGACACCTTCGAGACCACGACCTCGGTGATCCGCTGGTATCCGGTCTCGTACTCGTCCTGGCCGCCGGGGAACGTCACGCGGAAGCGCTCGCCGAGGTCACCCAGAGCACCCCGGACACGAGCCAGCATCACGGACATATCAGCCATACATCAATTGTCGATTTTCCGGGAATGAAAGTGGTAAGATCGCCTCTCCCCCACCACGAACGGGAGCCCGAGATGGACCGTTATGACCACCACGAGAGCCTGGCCGACGCCGCTCTGCAGGGGTACGCTCTCGGCGCCATCGTGGACGCGGCGAACAACCCGCAGTGGCAGCAGGTCATCGACCCCCGCACCGGGCAGCCGGTCTACCACGCCGACGGCACGCCGATGCTCGACCGCGTCCCGCTGTACCAGCAGGTGGCCCCCCGCGTGTACCGTGCGGTGTGGATCAAGCGGCTGGCCGTCGTCGGGTTCGTGGTCTGGACGTTCGTCCTGTTCTTCGGCTCGGCGCTGATCCAGAAGGCCCTGGGCCCGGACAACTGGCAGGCGGCCAACGCGGTGGCGGCGATCACCAGCGGCGTGTTCTACCTGTCGATCTTCTTCGCGCTCCTGGCCCTGTTCGTCCGCTGGCTCAACCGGCGGCAGTAGCGACGGGAATGGCCCCCGCACGAATCCCGGTGACAAGTCGGGGTGCGGGGGCCTAACCATCCCGGCGGTAGCGAAGGGACCGGGAAGCTTAGCCCAGGGAGAGCGTCAGCTTGTTCGCGCCCATCTGCAGGGCCTGGCCGTTGACGGCCTGCTGCGGGGTGTCGAGCGTCCAGACCTCGCGCACCTCGCCCGTGGTGCCCACCTGGGCCGTCACCAGGGCCGCGTGGGTCGCCTGGGCGGCCATGTCCGCCGTGACGGGCCCGAACGTCAGAACGTTGGTGTTGGACGTGGTGGAGGGCACCGCCGCGCTCGCGGGGGCCCAGGACACCAGCTGCCGGGCGTAGCCGGGGGTGTTGACCTCGGCCAGCTGGGCGATGGTCGCGTTGTTCGGCGGCGCCGAGGTCAGCAGCGCCACGTAGGTGCTGTACGGCGTCGTCTTGGCCACCGCCCGGCCGACGAAGTAGTCCAGCGCGTCGGCGGCGGCGGTCGTGGTCGGGTTACCTGCCATCAGGCCACCTCACGGGCGATCTGGGAGAACTGGGTGACGCCGACCGCGATGGACTGGACGGCGCCGCTGGGGGTGTCGTAGTCGGCCAGCACGGTGTCCTCGTCGGCCGTCCCGAGGCCGGGGGTGCCAGGCGGGTAGATGCCGGTCACCTTCACGTCGGAGCCGGAGGGGACGGAGCCGGGGCCGACACCGAAATCGGACTGGAGCCGATAGATGGCCCCGATGGTGATCTTGGCCATCAGTGGTACTGGTATCCCTTCTCCTCCAGCACGTCGGCCACGTTCTTCGGCACGCGGTACCACTGGCCCCGGTAGAGGCTGTAGTGGTTGCCGTAGCCGATGACGAGGTCGGGGAGGTCGGTGTTGACGCGGATGCGGACCATGGGCTGGTCGACCTCGACAGCGTCGGAGAAGACCACGTCGCCGTCCTCGGCCGCGTCCTCGGCGGCCACGGGAGCCTCAGTCAGGGTGCTGATGGAACCGCGCCGGGAGGCCAGCTCCTCGGCGTTCTCAGCGGCCAGGACCTCGGCCTGTCGGCCGGTGTGGTCGCGGGGGGACTTGCGGGATGCAGCGGCAGCCACTACTGTCTCCAGGTGTTGGTCGAGTTAGGGGAGGTAGCCCCCGGAGCTACCAGTTGACGGCAGCCCCGGAGACTGGTAACTTGTCGTACGTCAGTTGGTCTCAAGCGTCAGGATCGCCGAGTCGGTGATGATCCCGAGGCCCCAGATCGCGTACCAGGCGATGCTGTGTTCACGTCCGTGGTCCAGCACGCCCCCGTCCCTCAGCTCGACGGGCAGCGAGATGGCGTGGCCGAAGGCGTTGTCTCCGAGCACGGTGGACTGGTAGACCGTCTTGCCGCCCGTGTTGGTGACCTGGTTCACCTGCGTGGTCTCGATAAAGACCACGTCGTCGATCCGGCCGATCTCGCCGAGGGCGAAGTTGCCGGGCGACGCGTACTTGGTCATCTCGATCCAGGTCGGGTCGTCGCGCAGACGACGGCTCTGGTGCGGGTGGACGAAGCAGACGTACGTCTCGCCGAGACGGGGCACGTTGAGACTCGCAAGGGTCTCCACGGCATCCTTGACCAGCGCGGTGGTGAAGTGGTAGTTTCCGGTCAGCTCGTCACGAGTGGTGGCCGGAGTACCCCGGTCGTACGGCGACAGGACGGTGCGGGTCGCGTTGACCGTGGTGTCGTACTTGTTATAGCCGTAGAGCGTGTTCGCGGCGCCGAGCAGGGTGTTCCTCGCGCTCTTGTCGAGGTACAGTGCCATGTTGCGCCCGAGGAGCCTTGAGGCCGACGCGAGGACATCGTCGAACGAAGCGTTCAGCAGCAGCTCGGAGACCGCCACGGCCATGCCATGCTCGGCCACGGTGATGCTGAACTGGCTCGCCGACAGCGCGTAGGTCGTCATGCGGACGCCTTCCGTCAGCTGGCTGGCGTCGGGGAGGTTGTTGTACCGCATGAAGTTGATCGTCAGACCGGGCTGAACGCCCAGCTCAGTCTTCTTGACAGCGAACTGCTCATACCTTAGAATCGGCATGGCCTGGAACAAGATCTCCTTGCTCCAGATGGTCTGGATGGCCGCCGACAGGCTGGAGCCGCCAGCGTAGAGCGAACCAGTGACGTTCGTCGACAGGTTCGGGGTACCAGTGATCGCACTGGTGGCGGGGAAACCGATCGCCATGATTACTTAGGTCCTTTACCCAAAGAGTCCTCGTCCGTTCGGCTGAGAAGCCTGGCCGAGGAGGGATCCTCGCACCTTGGCGTACTCAGCCATTGACATGGACCTGATCGCGTCTTCCGAGAGCTGCTGCTGCACCGAGTCGGTTTCCAGAGGTCCAGTTGCGGCGTATCCCGCAGGGGACACACCACGGGGCGGTGCGGCCGGAGCGACGCCAGCCGCCGCCGACTGCAGGTTCTGCAGGATGGACTCGGTCTTGGCCTTCAGCGTGGTGATGCTGGCCTCGACCTCCTCCTCCGTGTTGCCGTTCACCAGGTCGATCAGCTCGGGAGCGATGCTGTCGCTCTCCTCGCGGACTCGACGCTGGACGTAGGCCTGAAGCGCGGAGAAACGGCGCTCCTGCTCCAGGATGGCCCGCTCCTGGGCGCGCTCCTGCTCCAGCTGAGCGAAACGCTGCTCCCACTCCTTCTGCCGGGCCTCGATCAGCTCGGCCGCCGTCATCTTCTCCTCGGCGGCCTTGCGCTCGGCCTCCTCACGGAGACGCTGAGCCTCGGCACGCTCCTGCTCCCACGAGGAGAGCTTGGAGGTGACGTCGTTCAGCTGGCTGCGTGTGGTCTCCAGCTCGCGGTGGAGCTTGTCACGCTCCTGCGCCCTGAAGCGCTCGACCTCCTCAGCGGTGAACAGGCGGCCCTGAGTGGGCGCCTGCGGGGCCGGGACGGCCGGGTCGGGGGTCGGTGCCGGGGCGGGCGGCTGGGAGCCGTCAGGCAGGGTGTCGGTGGATCCACCGCCGATGAGGCGGATGGGGCCTCGGCTGGTGTAGCCGATGACGTCACCGAGGTTCGGGGTACGGGTCTTCAATTCCTCGTCTCCTGTTATTTGTCGGCGTCCGGATTTCGGCGCTGCGGCAGTTTCGTGCCGAAGGCCTGTGTCACGATGTCGGATGCGACTTGGCTTTCCTGAGCGCCGATAATCTGCTGAAGCTCGGACCTCATCGGACCGGGATTCGGCTTTCTCGGCGCAGGACCCGCAGGATTCGAGTTGGAGCTGCCAGATTGCGGGGAAGTATTCGGTTGTTCAGGGGGCGAACCATCCGGGTTCATCCCCGTCAATTCGACGATAGCAGCAGAGATGTACGCGTTGATAACGTCAAGCGCTCCCTGCTCCTTCGCGTCCTCAACGAGTTCCTTGAAGATCTCCTGCATCTTCTCGTCGGGGAATTCCGTTCCGAGTTCACGCAGGGCTCCACGCTTCGACTCAAGGCCGAGCGCCATTCTCGCCTGGACTTCGTTGAGCTTGATCAGCTGGTCGGTCGGCATGGCGTCCGGCCAGACGCATTCGGTCCGGTAAACCAGCGGGTCGGTGGGGTCGATGAACTCCGGCTGGCCCGGCTCGATAATCCCGTCGGTGTCCGGGTTGTACAGCATGGAATCGGGCTCGAACAGGAACAGCGTCCGCAGCACCAGCTCGTTGATCCGCTTCAGCAGCGCGGTCATGTTCACGAGCTTGGCGTCCCGCTTATTGGTCGCCGGGAGCCATTCAATGGACAGGGCCACACCGGAGGTGTTGGAAATCGGCTGCACCTGGCCGAGGGCCGTCTCGGGGACGCCCGCCATTTCATGCATGGCCCGCTTCAGCAGGTCCATGAACGACAGCGGGCCGGACAGGTCGACACCGTTTTCCAGGTTGAACACCTGGGCGTCCTTCGGCAGGCCACCCCACACCTTGCGGGGGCCCTTCTCCAGGTTGCTGGCCTTCGCCCCGGTGATGATCGTGACCGGCGCCGCGTGGTACGCGATGATGTCGGCGATCTGGGTGGCCGTCTCGTTGTACTGCCGGTTCAGCGGGATCAGGTCGTTGACGTCCGACAGGCCCCACGGGGAGCCGGAGACCGTGATGTTCGGGGCGTAGGCGATCGGGATGGTCCCGAGCGCGTTGGGCCGCCGGTCGATCAGGTCGTCGTTGATGTACTCCTCGATCCACTGATCGTCGATGATCTCGGTGTACGTCATGACCTGCCTGGTCCCCTCCAGCGAGGTGGTCCAGAACCGGTACTTGATCTTCACCCGGATCAACCGATCGCGGTCGTGGGGGTGCCACTCAGGGAAGACGAAGCTGCTGTTCAGCGGCAGGATGCGGACGCGGCCGGGGTGGGGGTTGCCCGCCGGATCGGTCCAGGGATCCTCGTAGGCCACCTTGACGAACATGTCGCCGGACACCGCGCCCTGCTGGGCGATCTCGCGGATGACCTGCGGCTTGTTGTTGTCGGTCTCCCACACCCGGTTCAGCAGGGCCGGGACGATGTGGGAGTAGGCGGGGGCCGCCCGGAAGGTGACGCCCCGGTTGTAGCAGAAGGCCAGGTTGAAGTCGGTGAGGGCCTTGACGTAGTTGAACGTCATCAGGGCCTCGCCGGGCTCGCGCCGGTAGGCGTGGTGGTGGCCGAGATAGAAGGCCCAGTTGGTCGCGTACCGGTTGAGCCGGACTCCGTGGACCTCGAACTCCTCGTCGGCCAGCTCGACCAGGCCTAGGGGGCTCACGGAGATCGCGAGGTCGCTACCCGCAGCTCGCTGGCCGGGCGGATAGAAGGCGATGGACATATTCCGGCATCACCCCCTACAGGCCCAGCGCCATTTGTGGCGCAACGTGCGTTACGAATTCCAGCGTAGGGAGGCTTCTCGCGGGAATGGTAACGTCCGGGCCTTTAGTTCGGAGGTGCCGGAAAACCAAAAGACCCCTGGGGGAAGCCAGGGGTCTTTCGGATGATCACCACATCGACGAATCCAGTATATCGGATCAGTCGGGCACGCTTCTCGTCCGCTCGATGTATTCGGCGGCCCGCCTCATCCGCTCCGCGTCGTCCTCCATATATCCGAGCGCCAGGTTGCAGTAGTGACAGAGAATGCCACGAACATTCCCGGACTCGTGGTCGTGGTCGACGTGCGTCCGAGGGTCGTCCGCGCCGATCCCCCTCGGGCAGATCGCGCACTTTCCCTGCTGCTCCTCGATGCGGGCCAGATAGTCCTCCCACGC
This sequence comes from Microbispora sp. NPDC049633, assembly GCF_040675265.1. Classification (NCBI taxonomy): domain Bacteria; kingdom Bacillati; phylum Actinomycetota; class Actinomycetes; order Streptosporangiales; family Streptosporangiaceae; genus Microbispora; species Microbispora sp. NPDC049633. The sequence continues at coordinate 4,645 of NZ_JBFAOO010000002.1, read as the reverse complement.
GAGGCGGTACTGCGCCCACAGCCACTTCGCCCGGCGCGGTGCGTCCTTCAGGTGGTAGCCGTGCTTGGTGTGGGTTTCGGAGGCCTTTTCCCGCTGGACGCATCCGCAGGAGCCGTACTCCCTCATGCCGCGCCAGAGGACTGTCCGTTCAGTCCCGCATTCGCAGCGGCAGGGGAATCGGGCCTGGCCGTCAGCCTGCCGGACGAATGGACCGATCACTTTCCAGCGGCCGAACTTGTCACCGAGCTTCACGGTGGTCGGAGAACGCCGAGGCCCCCGCTTCTTCGGCGAGGGCCCCTGCTTGGTGGGGGAATTGCTCACGGAACTATCCTATGAGAACTTCCGCCCATTCGGTTGTCATTCGACCACGTTTGCGGGATTCTGCCGGAGGTAGTGGCCGCCATATCGGGTCACGACCTCGTACTCGACGGCGCCGTTGTCGCCGTTGGTGCCGTGGGCGAATTCGCCGAGGAAGGTCGGCGCCTCGACCCAAGAGGCCGAGCCGACGTGGGCCCGCTGGGCCATTGTCTCCTCGGGGTACTTCTCGTAGACGTTGGCGTTGTGGTTCGGACGGCCGGGCGCGGTGATGTAGCCCTGCATGATGCCCTTCTGGAATTCGTTCGGGACGTCGGTGTCGGTCGCGACGCCCTCCTCGAAACGCAGCGGACCGCGCCGTTCGGTGTTCACGCCGAACTTGCGCTCGTAGACGGGGTTCAGCCGCTCCGGATACTGGGGCGCCGGGGCGAGCGGGGAAACGTTCGTGGGGTCTGCCATTTTCTCACTTCCTGAGCGGTTCAATTCCAGGGTAGACCAATTCGTCACCGGGAATAGAATGGGTTGCTGCTCTGCTCGGCTTCCTGCATAAAGTGCTCACCGCTGGTGAGCACGCAGGCCATTGCTAGGGAGTCGCAGTAGTCGTCGTGGGCGTTGGCCTCGTCCGGCGCCGCCGCGAGCATGTACGGCCCGGTGTATTCCAGCTGAAGGTCGGACAGCTGCTGGACGAACCGCCGGTAGGTCCGCAGGTTCCGGCTCTTGGCGTGCGCGGGCCAGGCGATCTTGCCCCGGTCCAGGAGCTGGTACAGGTGCTTCCAGCGGGCCGACTGCTCCGGCCGCTGGCTGCCCAGCTCGACGATCTCGGTCTGCGGCATGAGGACCTTCAGCCGGTCGGCCACCGCGTCGCCGACTCCCCCGGTGTCGACGCCGACGGCGTGGATCCGGTACGGCCCCAGGAACTCCATGATCCGGTAGTACTGGGTCTCCCACGACATGCCGCCGCCCAGCTCCAGCCAGTTGAGCACGCGGTGGTCGTACAGGCCGACGTCGTCGGGGTGGTCCCAGTCGACCCATACGACCGTGACGACGGTGGAGTCCTGCTTGCGCGCCGGGTCGATGCCGACCACGACCGGCGAGCGGTACCACGCCTTGACGACCTGCATGGACTTGTCCCCCAGGGCCTGGATGCGCTCCTGGGTGGTGAACATGCCCTGCTCCAGCAGCCAGATCAGGCGATAGGACAACTTGAACTCGTCGGAGTCCTCGCCGAGCCGGAGCTTCTGCTTCAGACAGTGGGTCTTGTAGTCGGCGTTCGCCTTGGACGCCTCGCGGTAGTCGGCCTCGAAGTGGAGCTGGCGGGCGCTCCGCTTGGTCTGCTCCCGCTTGTTGTCCTGGATCTGCCGGTAGAAGACGTTCTTGACGTACGTCGGCGTCCCCGTGAACACATACGTGGCGTTCGTGCTCGCACCCATCGGGACGATCGACTTCGAGACCATGCGGTCGTCGGCGCCCTGGCACTCGTCGATCAGGATCAGGTGGTAGGTCCGGCCCTCGATGATCGCTCTCGGGTGACAGGTCTGGCGCCGCACCAGCGAGCCGGACTTCAGCGTCAGCGTGCGCCCGCGCGCCTTGACCCCGTCCTGGATGTCCGGGTCCTGCATCAGCTCCAGGGCCATCTCAGAGGTCAGGCGGGACACGATCCGGCCGTAGAGGTTGTCGGCCTGGTCGTCGACCGGCGCGAAGGCGCCGACCCACAGGCCCTCGCGGAACTTGCCCATGAGGGCGGGGAAGACCTTGGCCAGTACCGGGAACATGATCATGCACGCGGCGACGGTGTTGGCCACCGTTTCCGATTTGCCGGATTGACGGCTGAACAGGGCCGTGAGGGTCGCGCCGTCACCGATGATGAGGGATTCTACGATTCGCCGAGCGAATGGCCGCTGGTAGGCGTACAGGGGGTGGCCGGAGACCTCGTCGATCACGATCATCATCCGGTCGACGACCATGTCAACCGTCTGCTGCGTCAGCTCGTCGAGGTTGATCTCCAGGGCTTCGCGGGCCTCGCGCTCCCCGTCGGTCTCGTCCTCGAAGTAGCCTGCCTCGTCGTTTATATATTCGTCCGTCTGAACTGTCATTGAGTACCCTCGTTTGTCCGTATTTCGAGGGTATGGAAAAGGCCCGCCGCGTTTGTAATGGCGACGGGCCTTAACAGTTCTCGGAGTTACATCCTCGCGCGCAGCGTCCGGATGTCCCTGTTGTTGATCCAGGCATGCAGGTCGTCCCGCTCCTCACCGAATTCGCGGGCCAAGGAGGACACCAGCTCCCCCTCGTACTCGACCAGCCACTTCAGGACGTCGACCGTGCGGTCCTTGGGGAACACCCACTCGCGGGTGACCGCGCACCACGGGTCGTCGGCGCAGTACATCCGCAGCTTGTTGGGGTTACCCCGAGCCTTGATCCCGAGGTACCGGCCGCAGGCGCGGCAGTGGACGGGGTACAGCTGGTCCTCTTCGGTCTGCTTGGCCAGGCGGGCCCGCTTCAGCATCACCATCAGACCTACACCTCCTCGTCCACCAGGCCGTTGTCGACCTCGATCTTCTGCAGGGCCTTGCGGATCTTCACCACCTGGTCGAGGGGGATGATCACGCCGGAACTGGGGTGCCAGATGAGGTTTTCGCCGTCCTCGTCCATGACCTCGACCCAGTCGCGGATCTCGGCCGCCTTGTGCCCCTTGTACGTCACGGTGCCGACCCGGCGGATGCGGTCGACCCGCGCGACGCCGACCGGCAGATCCAGATACGTCTTGTGGTCGACCTTGCTCAGCAGCTCAGCCATGCTTCCATTCCTCCGTCTCAGTGCTTCCACCACCATACCCAACGCACCACACACCGTGCAAGGCATACAACGGTGAGCCGCGCCACTGACCGGAAGCACCGGAAGCAGTTGCCAGAAACGGCGAGTTGCCAGCAGCTGGCAACAGGCGGAATCTGGCAACTCCCAGGCAACTCCCAGCAGCTCCCAAATCTGGGAGTTGGAAGCAGCGGAAGCGGAAGCACCACCTGCTTCCGGACATGAAGAAGGGCCGGAGCTTCCGCTTCCGGCCCTTCTCGACACTCACCGCTTCCAGGCTACACCGGAAGCAGCTCCTGCTGGCGGTTCTGCTTCCGTGCTTCCATCTCCAGCTGGAAGCGGGCGACCCGCAGCGCGTTCCGCACCGTACGGTCGCCGACCCCCGCCGGGAAGTCCTTGAGGACCTTGCCGCTCTTGACGTCCTCCGGCCGCAGCCCTGCTTCCACCGCGCGCCGCAGGACCACCAGGGCCCTGTCCACGTGCTCGGGCGCCACACGGGGCAGCTTGACTGCTTCCGGCGCTTCCGGCCGGGGCGGAAGCACGGCGGTGACGCGCGGGCGCCGGGGCGGGGCGGAAGCAGCGGCCACCGGGACGACCGGCAGCACGGGTGCTTCCGGCTGCGGTGCTTCCGGCGCGCTGCCACTGTCCGCTGCCGGTGCTTCCGCCGGGGGTGCTTCCGGTGCTTCCGGCGCCGGGGGTGCTTCCGCTTCCACTGAGACCACCGCTTCCGGTGCCGCCGTCTCAGTTGCCGTCTCAGTTGCTTCCGCTTCCGGCCGCCGGAGCGCGGCGATCACTGCGTCCGCTTCCGCGTCGGCTTCCGCTTCCGCTTCCGCTTCCGCTTCCCCGTGGCCGCCGGAGATCGCCAGCACGAGCTGGTGGAGGAAGGCGGCGCCGACGAGCGACGGCACCGGCACGAGGACGAGCTTCCAGAGCAGGTTGACCTCCACCGCGCCGTCGGCGATCGACTGCCACAGCGCACTGAGCCCCATGGTCATCGACAGCCCGAGCACCGCGCCGATCGCGGCCGACTTGCGGAGCCCGGCGTGCTGGCGGGGGGTCGTGAAGAAGACGGCGGTCGAGATGACCTCGTAGGTGATGACGGCCACCGGCAGCGACCACGCGAGGCCGCCCATGCCGATCGCGCGCCCGAGGTTGATCAGGTGGTCGAAGTTCGTGAGGGCCGCGATCAGCATCATCGGGCCGGTGACGATCCCGAGGGTCCAGCGGACCGGACTCGGGAGGGCCGAGGGGGACACGGGGCCTCCATATACACGCTCTTGGGGAACGCGCGCAACCCTACCGCCGAGCTGATCGCCGCGTACAGCTTCGCAGGTCAGCCCACCCCGCACTTTCCAGCCCCCGGCCCCACACTTTCCCCCCACTTCTCCGTCACGGGGCGCCACAACCTCCCAACTCGGCCCTGCCTCTCCGTAGCCGCTTTAGTTGGGATGACCTGCTCAGAGTTAGGATTTGATCAAGGCGTGGAGATCATGTCCCAACTCAATCTTGACAACTTCCAGTT